>CAJOPI010000059.1 GCA_905236275.1 uncultured Lachnospiraceae bacterium
AGTGGCGTGTTGACTGGTATGAGGATGTTTTTGATTTCGAAAAGGTTCAGGAACTGCTTAAGGACCTGCGTGCCGAACTCGGTGAGACACCTCTTCTTTTCACTTTCCGCACTTCAAAAGAGGGCGGAGAGAAATCCATTGAAAAAGAAGAGTATGCAAGCCTCAACAAAAATGCTGCCGCTTCGGGATATGTGGATCTTGTGGATGTTGAAGTATTCACAGGGGATGAGATCGTAAAGGATATCATTGAGGCTGCTCATGAACATGGAGTTGCGGTCGTGGCTTCAAACCATGATTTTGACAAGACTCCCGATAAGGATGATATTGTCAGCCGTCTTCGCAAGATGCAGGATTTGGGAGCGGATATTCCCAAAATAGCCGTTATGCCAAGGTCAAAAAAAGACGTTGCGCTGCTTCTCAGTGCGACAGCTGAAATGTATGAGGATTATGCGGACAGACCCATTATCACAATGTCCATGGCGGGAACGGGACTTGTGAGCAGGCTCTGCGGTGAGGCATTCGGCTCGGCACTGACCTTTGGTGCCGTAGGCAAGGTATCGGCTCCGGGGCAGATGAATGCTTCGGATCTCAGCACGATATTAAATCTGATTCACGAAAGTATTTGATAAGAGGGGCAGTTTGCAGGGGGTGCCCCTCACTCCCACTTCATGTTCTTACGCAGCCAGCAGCAAGGTGCTGGCTGCTAACTGAATAGTAACGCAACGTGACTTTATAGAAACAGTTTCAAAGAAAAACATTGTGATTTTTGATTCTTTCATGTATGATGTAGTAGTAAAAGTATGAAAAGGTTTAGATGGGGTATGATATCCGTCGGAGACGGATAATGGGAAGTCATACCGGTGATTCATATTAGGAGGAATCATGAATTCGATTGGTTATTTTACTTTAGTCGCAGGACTTATAGGCGGACTGGCGATGTTCCTTTACGGAATGAGCGTAATGAGTGCCGCTTTAACAAAGATATCGGGAGGTAAGCTTGAAAGCATACTTGTCAAGGTGACATCGAATGCTTTTTTTGCTTATCTCTTTGGCGTTATAGTGACAGCAGTAGTTCAGTCGTCTTCGGCATCGACAGTAATGGTGGTCGGTCTCGTTAACTCCGGAATCATGACACTTACGCAGGCAGTAAACGTGATACTCGGTGCCAACCTCGGAACAACCTTCACAGCCTGGCTTTTGTCACTGAATGCGATAAGCTCGGACAATTTCTTCATAAATCTCTTAAAACCCATGTCATTTACGCCGTTCCTTGCATTGACGGGAATAGCGCTTTTAATGTTCTCAAAATCCGATAAAAAGAAAAATATCGGTACAGCTCTCTTAGGCTTTGCGGTGCTGATGTTCGGGATGGATATGATGTCAGACGCGGTCTCGCCCCTTAAGGACGTAGCTGAATTCAGGTCACTCTTAATGACCTTCAGCAATCCCGTCATAGGTCTCTTTGTCGGCATCTTCTTTACAATGGTAATCCAGAGTTCCGCCGGAACCATCGGTGTAGTTCAGGCACTGTCAAAAACCGTCGAGATTTCCTATGCAACGGCAATCCCTGTAGTTATCGGTGCAGAGGTCGGAACCTGTATCACAGCGATACTGTCCTCGCTCGGAGCCAACAAAAATGGTAAGAGGACGGCACTTATGCACCTCTACTTCAATATCATCAAGGCTTCGACCTTCATGATAGTATTCTATTCATTAAATGCCGTATTTCACTATGCATTCATGAATACACAGGCAGGAATGGTAGGTATTGCGAGTATTCATACTTTGGTAAACCTTATCGGAACGCCGCTGATGCTGCCTTTCTCGGGGCTTCTCGTCAAGCTTGCGCTGAAGAGTATTCCTATAGATAAGGAAGAGCTTGAAAGAGGCAGCAAGGAAATCGCGATACTCGACGAGCGTTTCTTAAGCAACCCGCCCTTCGCCCTTGAACAGTGCAGGCAGGCTGTGAATGATATGGCGAATTTTGCGGAAAAATCCCTCAGTCTTGCAATCGGGCTTATGAATAATTATGATGAAAAAAAAGCTGAACAGGTGGTGGACTATGAGGACAGGATAGACAGGTACGAAGACCGGCTCGGAAGCTATCTTGTAAAGATAAATGCGAGTGAGCTTGGAGTGGGAGAGAGCCGGCTTTTGACCATACTTCTGCACAGCATTTCTGACTTTGAGAGAATAAGCGACCATGCCTTCAACATAATGCAGGTTTATCACGATATGAACGAAAAGAAGCAGCAGTTTTCGGACAAGGCTGTTGCGGAGCTGACTGTTTTCTCGGAAGCGGTGACGGAGATAGTCAGGCTTGCTTTCGGAGCCTTCAGGGAGCAGAATCTTGTGCTTGCCCGCGAGGTTGAGCCTCTTGAAGAGGTTATTGACGGACTTCATATGGAGGTCAAGAGACGCCATGTAAGGAGACTCAGAAAGGGAAAGTGTACGGTAGAGCTTGGATTTTCACTTTCCGATATAGGAACGGACTATGAGAGAATAGCCGACCACTGCAGCAATCTTGCATTGAGCCTGCTTGCAGCTAATGAGGACTATTTCGATACGCACGAATACCTTGAAATGCTTAAGGCAGAGAAGGATTCGAATTTCGAGCGTGATGTTGAGATATATGAGAATAAATACCGCCTTCCTCTTCTGAAAAAGGGCATGGACGAAGATGAGATCTCGCCTTCCTTTGCAATGGAGCATCCTTTTATTTCCAGTGCTATGCTCACCCAGTCTGAAGCTGTGGCTGATGAGAATGCCGGGGAAAAGAAGAAAAAGAAGAAGAAAAAGAAGAAGAACAAGGATAAATAAGAATACTTCGAGGATATCATATAGATGGACAGAATTATTAAGAATAAGCGCCTGCTCGTAAAACGAGCCGGTCTTTTGGTGTATGATATATTTGCAGTAATGGCATCTTCGGCAGTAGGACTCCTGCTGAGGTTTGATCTGAGCTATTCGGAGCTTTTGAATACTGTTGGCGGAAGAACATGGCAGGAGCACCTCTGGTATTATCTTCCCTTAAATATCTTAGCCACTATACTGGTTTTCTACCTCTTTCATTTGTATACAAGCCTTTGGACCTATGCAAGTGTGCCGGAGATGACGGCAACCATATCGGCGTGTCTGGTTGCGTCGGTGCTGCAGGCGGTGGGAATGCTGAGCCTCAGGCTTTATATGCCGCGTGCCTATTATTTCCTCTACTGCATGTGTCTGATAGTATTCGTCATGGTAAGCCGCTTTGCCTACAGGCTTTTCGGAACCTTTGTACTGAAAAAGACCGAGGATGCCCGTACACGTAACGTAATGGTCATCGGCGCGGGAGAAGCAGGAAGCTCGCTCATACGTGAGATGAAGACGAGCCGCTATATCAAAAAGAGTGTAATGTGCGTCATTGATGATGACAATTCAAAGATAGGAAGCTATATACATGGCGTCAAGGTCGTGGGCGGACGTGATGAGATAATCGAATCCGCTGCCCAGTACAATATCGACGAGATAATAATCGCAATGCCCTCGGCAGCGCGTCAGCATTTGAAGAAGATTCTTGAAATCTGCAAGGAAACCAAATGTGAACTAAAGACCCTGCCGGGTATTTACCAGCTTGTAAACGGAGAGGTAAACGTAAGCCAGCTCCGTAAGGTTGATGTAGAAGACCTGCTGGGTAGGGAGCCTATCGAGGTTGACCTTGATTCCATCATGAAATATGTTACGGACAAGGTCGTACTGGTTACGGGCGGCGGCGGTTCCATCGGCTCGGAGCTCTGCAGGCAGATTGCAAGCCACAAGCCTAAGCAGCTCATAATTTTTGATATCTATGAAAACAATGCCTATGACGTGCAGCAGGAGCTTGCGAAGAAATATACCGAGTTGAACCTGAAGGTGCTTATAGGTTCGGTCAGGAATACTTCGAGGGTGCGTGATATTTTCCGTACATACAGACCGGATATAGTATACCATGCGGCAGCCCACAAGCATGTGCCGCTTATGGAGGTAAGCCCTAACGAGGCGATCAAGAACAATGTCATGGGAACATGGAAGGTTGCCCAGGCAGCGGTTGATTTCGGGGTTACGAAATTTGTGCTCATCTCAACCGATAAGGCTGTGAATCCCACGAATATCATGGGTGCCACAAAGCGTATCTGTGAAATGATAGTCCAGTCCTACAACCACAGGGGAAGTACGGTCTTTGTGGCAGTACGATTCGGAAACGTTCTAGGCTCGAACGGCTCTGTAATACCGCTTTTCAGGAAGCAGATCGCCGCGGGTGGCCCGGTAACGGTCACAGACCCGAATATCATCCGTTATTTCATGACCATACCGGAAGCTGTGTCGCTTGTGCTTCAGGCGGGAGCTTACGCAAAGGGCGGCGAGATATTTGTCCTTGATATGGGTGAGCCGGTCAAAATCCTTGATCTTGCGGAAAACCTTATAAGGCTTTCGGGATATGTTCCGGGCGAAGATATAGAGATTAAGTTTACGGGACTCCGACCCGGAGAGAAGCTTTATGAGGAAATGCTCATGAAGGAAGAAGGGATGCAGGATACCGCGAACAAGCTGATTCATATCGGAAAACCCATTGAGTTCGACGAAGACGATTTCTATGAAAAGCTTCACGAACTGAATGTTGAGTCGAAGAAAGAGCAGGCGGACGTAGGCAAGTGGATAAAGAAGCTCGTGCCTACCTATCACTATGTTCCGGGCAATAATTATATACCGGGAGAGCATAACAGTTAAGAAATGTACAGAAAGTATTTTAAAAGATTATTTGATATAATTTTTTCCCTGATGGCGATAATCTGTCTTTCGCCGTTGCTTTTAATAACAGCGTTTTTAGTCAGGATAAAGCTTGGGAGTCCGGTTCTCTTCCGCCAGCAGAGACCGGGCTACAAGGGGAAAATCTTCGGACTATATAAGTTTAGGAGCATGACCGATGAGAGGGATGAGAACGGAGAGCTTAAGAGCGACGAAATAAGGCTCACGAGCTTTGGTAAAAAGCTTCGTTCCACCTCTTTGGATGAGCTTCCTGAATTTTTTAATATTTTAAAAGGCGAGATGTCCTTTGTCGGACCGAGACCTTTACTTGTGCAGTATCTGCCCCTTTATAATAAAAGACAGGCGCGCAGGCACGACTGCCTTCCGGGACTGACGGGGCTTGCGCAGGTCAATGGACGTAATGCCCTTAGCTGGGAGGAAAAATTCGAGTATGACGTTGAATATACAGAGAATATTTCCTTTCTGTTGGATATGAAGATTATTTTCATGACTTTTGGAAAGGTCTTTGCGCGGGAGGGCATCAGCTCGGCAAATTCGGCAACAATGGAATTTTTTACAGGAACTCCTGAGGAGAAAGCGGAAAA
>CAJOPI010000060.1 GCA_905236275.1 uncultured Lachnospiraceae bacterium
ACGAGAATGCGAATATGGGGGAGGATTGTGGGAGTGCGAAGCACGAAACAATCCGTAGGAATCATTTTGCACTATAGTCATTTATTTTAATACAGAAAGGAATTACTATGGCAAATCACGAGTTTACACAGTGGGAAGGTTTCGTAGGTCGCGTTTGGAAAGATAACGTTGATGTGCGTGACTTCATTCAGAACAACTACACTCCTTATGACGGAGATGAGTCTTTCCTTTCAGCTCCTACAGAGGCTACCAACAAGCTCTGGGGCAAGCTTCAGGAGCTTCAGGCACAGGAGCGTGCAAAGGGCGGTGTCCTTGATATGGATACAGATATTGTATCTTCTCTTACTTCTCATGGAGCAGGCTACATATCAGAAGAGCTCAAGGACTTAGAGCAGATCGTCGGTCTTCAGACTGACAAACCTCTTAAGAGAGCATTTATGCCTTTCGGTGGTATCACTATGGCGGAACAGTCATGCAGAATGTACGGCTATGAGCCCAGCGAAAAGCTCCACGAGATTTTTACAAAATATCACAAAACACACAACCAGGGCGTATTTGACATTTACACTCCGGAGATGAAGAAAGCCCGTCACAATAAGATCCTTACGGGTCTTCCTGACACTTACGGACGCGGACGTATCGTAGGCGATTACAGAAGAGTTGCACTTTACGGTATCGATTATCTTATCGAGAAAAAGCAGGCTGACTTCGCAGCTACAGAGCGTCAGGGTATGCGTCGCTATGATTTCCAGCTTCGTGAGGAGATTACAGACCAGATCAATGCTCTTAAGGGTATGAAGGAAATGGCTGCTATCTACGGCATCGATATTTCCAAGCCTGCCTCTACAGCCAAGGAAGCTGTTCAGTGGTTATACTTCGGTTATCTTGCTGCAATCAAGACACAGAACGGTGCTGCCATGTCAGTAGGACGTGTTTCTACCTTCCTTGATATCTACTTCTCACGTGATCTTGCAAAGGGAATCATCACAGAAGAAGAGGCACAGGAGATCATTGACCACTTTACAATGAAGTGCCGTATGGTTAAATTTGCACGTATCGAGTCCTACAACCAGCTCTTCTCAGGAGATCCTGTATGGGCTACTCTTGAAGTTGGCGGAATCGGTCTTGACGGACGTCACCAGGTTACAAAGACCTGCTACAGATTCCTTCACACACTTGAGAACATGGGACCTTCACCAGAGCCAAACCTTACAGTTATGTACTCTAGCCGCTTGCCTTTAAACTTCAAGAAGTACGCTGCTAAGATTTCTGTTACTACATCTTCAATCCAGTACGAGAACGATGATGTTATGCGTGTTACATGGGGCGATGATTACTCAATCTGCTGCTGTGTATCTGCTACAGAGACAGGTAAGGAGCTTCAGTTCTTCGGTGCACGTGCCAACCTTGCCAAGTGTCTCCTTTACGCTATCAACGGCGGTGTTGATGAAAAGACGGGAGACCAGGTCGGACCGGAGTACAAGGCAATCACCTCCGAGTATCTTGATTACGATGAGGTCATGCACAAATTTGACCAGATGATGGACTGGCTTGCACACCTCTATGTCGGTACTCTTAACATGATTCACTACATGCACGACAAGTACTACTATGAGGCATCACAGATGGCCCTCATCGATACACACGTACGTCGTTCATTTGCTACAGGTATTGCCGGATTCTCACACTGCGTGGATTCACTTTCAGCTATCAAATATGCCAAGGTTAAGGCTATCCGCGATGAAAATGGAATCACGAAGGACTTTGAGATTGAGGGAGACTTCCCGCGTTACGGTAATGATGACGACAGAGCCGATGATATCGCTGTCTGGCTTCTTCGCACCTTCATGGGCAAGCTTCGCCACATCCATACGTACAGGGATTCAGAGGCTACAACCTCTATCCTTACGATTACCTCAAACGTTGTTTATGGTAAGGCTACAGGTGCTCTTCCCGATGGACGTCCCGCGGGTGAGCCGCTTTCACCCGGAGCGAACCCTGCATATGGCGCAGAAGTAAATGGTCTTATTGCATCGCTTAACTCTGTTGCCAAGCTTCCTTACGAAGAGGCTCTTGATGGAATTTCAAATACACAGACCATCAATCCCGGTGCCCTCGGACATACAGAGGATGAGCGTGTAAACAATCTTGTCAACGTACTTGACGGTTACTTCGATCAGGGTGCACACCACCTTAACGTAAACATATTTGGCAAGGAGAAGCTCATCGATGCCATGGAGCATCCTGAGAAGCCTGAGTATGCTAACTTCACTATCCGCGTTTCAGGATATGCTGTTAAGTTCATCGACCTTACTAAGGAGCAGCAGCTCGATGTTATTTCCCGTACTTGTCACGAGGCACTTTGAGCTTAAATTAACAGGTGCCTGAAATATTGGAGCAGGTAAATGAGTGAGATTATTGGTTATATAAATAAGTTAGAAAGCTTCGGGGCTGTTGACGGCCCCGGAGTCAGATATATCATTTTCCTGAGCGGATGCAGGATGAGATGCGCTTTCTGCCACAATCCTGAGACCTGGGAAGAGGGTAAAGGCCAGCAGTTTACAGCTGACGGGCTTTTGAAAAAGGCACTGCGTTTTAAGCCCTATTGGAAGAACGGCGGCGGTATAACGGTGAGTGGCGGCGAGCCCCTTCTTCAGATCGACTTTTTACTGGAGCTGTTCAGTAAGGCAAAGGCTGCCGGGGTAAACACCTGCATTGATACAGCCGGAGAGCCTTTCACTCATGAGGAAGCTTTTTATTCTAAATGGAAAGAGCTGATGAGTCTTACCGACACAGTTCTTTTAGATATCAAAAATATTGATCCAGATGCTCACAGGGAGCTTACCGGCGTGGATAACGCCAATATCCTTGAAATGGCAAAAGAAATTTCAGATATGGGAATACCAACCTGGATACGCCACGTCCTGGTCCCCGGAGGCAGTGATAATGATGACTACCTCCGCCGCACCAGGGAGTTCATAGACAGTTTGTCTTCTGTAGAGAAGGTGGAGGTTCTTCCTTATCACACCCTGGGCGTTCCAAAATACCGGGAGCTGGGAATCAGTTATCGTTTGGAGGGCGTGGAATCGCCGACACAGGAGCGCATTGAAAATGCCAAAAAAATACTGGGAGCTATCTAAGGAACTGTTACAAACACATTATAGTGTGACAGCCTGACATCACTTTTGACCCTGATATCATTTTACTTAGATATTCAATAATCTGCTGTACTCTGCGAGTGCACCTTCCGTTTCATGTGCAAGAACCCTCTTTGCAAGGACTTTTCCAAGCTGAACACCTTCCTGGTCGAAGCTGTTTACATTCCATACAAAGCCCTGGAACATGACCTTGTTCTCGAAGTGTGCAAGGAGCGCACCAAGAGCCGCAGGTGTAAGCTTGTCACCGATTATTATACTTGAAGGACGTCCGCCCTCGAAGTTCTTATTCTTGTTCTCATCCTCTTTACCGCAGGCAAACGCAACAATCTGTGCCGCAACATTCGCGCAGAGCTTCTGCTGGCTTGTGCTTCCCTGAATGTCCACGTCGTTTCCGATCTGGCTGTTCTTAAAGCCGATGAACTGAAGCGGTATGATATCCGTTCCCTGGTGAAGAAGCTGATAGAAAGAGTGCTGTCCGTTTGTTCCGGGCTCACCGAAGATAACCGGTCCTGTTACATAATCAATATCCTCTCCGAAACGGTTTACAGACTTTCCGTTTGATTCCATATCAAGCTGCTGCAGATGGGCAGGGAAACGGCTGAGTGCCTGTGAGTAAGGAAGCACCGCAGTACTCGGATATCCAAGAACATTTCTCTCATAGAAACCAATCATTGCATCAAGCATTGCCGGGTTCTCAAGCAGGTTCTTCTTTGCTGCAAGCTTATCCTCTGCTGCTGCGCCGTCAAGAAACTCAGCGAATACATCCGGACCGAATGCAAGCGAAAGCACTGCGCCGCCTACACCGGAGGTTGAAGAATATCTTCCGCCGATGTAATCATCCATATAAAATGCCTCGATAAAGTCATCGCTCTTTGCAAGCGGTGAAGTCTCGGAGGTAACCGCGATCATGTGATCCGAGGATAATAAGCCCGCCTTTTTAAGAGCATCCGTAACGAAGGACTGGTTTGTAAGCGTTTCAAGTGTTGTACCTGACTTTGAAACAAGAATGAAGATCGAGTGTGCAACGTCAATTGAATTCAATACTGCGGAAGCATCATCAGGATCCACGTTACTGATAAATTTTGCCTCCATTTTGAATTTTCCGTTCTGCTTTGCCCAGTTCTCCAATGCAAGATACATTGCGCGGGGACCTAAATCACTTCCGCCGATACCTATCTGAACTACAGTTGTGAACTTTTCTCCTGCTGCATTTGTTATCCGGCCTGAATGTACCTTTTCCGCAAATTCAGCAATCCTTTTCTGCTCATTTATATAAAACTCTCTCTTGTCAACGCCGTCAGCCTCAACCTTATTTCCAAGCTGTCCTCTTGTAAGGTGGTGAAGAACCATACGCTTCTCGCCTGTGTTGATAACTGCCCCGTTGTAAAGCTCTTCAAATTTCTCTGCAAGCTGGGCTTCCTCAGCAAGCTTCTTCAGAGCTTCGAGTACCTTATCATCAACTTCCTTTGCTGCATAATTAAATGCAAGGTTTCCAGCCATCGGCACAGAGTATTTCTTTACTCTTTCAGCTCCGTTCTCCTCAGACATAACTTCTTTGAGGTCTACTTTCTTTACAGCCTTAAGTTCTTCATAGGAAGCAAGTGTGTCAAGATTTTTCCAGTTTATCATCTCTCAGATCTCCTTTTTTATTTAAGTAATTCAGCTATTTCCTTAAGTTCCTCATCAGATGGTTTTCCGGGCTTCCAGCCTATCTTCTGCCCGTCATCCTTGTAACGCGGAATCAGGTGCAGATGGAAATGAAATACTGTCTGTCCGGCAAGTTCACCATTATTCTGAACTATATTGAAGCCTTCCGCACCAAGTTTTCCGGTCATCTCAGAAGCCATTTTCTTTGCGAGAACAAATACCTTTGATGCAAGCTCATCAGGAAGTTCATAGATGTTTGCACAATGCTCTTTCGGAAGAATAAGCGCATGTCCCTTTGTTGCCGGACCCGCATCAAGGATCACCCTGAAATCATCATCCTCATAAATAGTGTTCGTCTCGAAGACACCATTTGCCAGTTTACAAAAAATGCAATCGTCCTTCATTTTCAGCCTCCTCATTAAATTACATATGTATAGTTAATTAAAGTCCTGATTCATTAAGGTATTTTTCCTGTTCAGGTGTGAGTCTGTCGATTTCCTTGCCGAGGAATGCAAGCTTCTTTACTGCTACCTCTCGGTCAACCTCTTCCGGAACATCAATGAGCATTTCCTTCAGCTCACCCTTATGCTCTACGAGGTATTTAGCGGAAAGTGCCTGTATTGCAAAGGACATATCCATAATTTCTGCCGGGTGTCCGTCGCCGCAGGCAAGATTTACAAGTCTTCCCTCTCCGAGAACGTAAATCCATCTGCCGTTGTTCAGCTTATAACCAATTATATTGTTTCTCATCTCTGCACTCTCAACAGAGATTTCGCGAAGACGTGCCATATCAATCTCGCAGTCAAAATGACCTGCATTGCAGAGGATAGCACCATCCTTAAGATTATAGAAGTCTTCCTCGTCTATGACCTTGTCACAGCCGGTAACCGTAACGAAGAAATCACCGAGTTTTGCAGCCTCATTCATAGGCATTACGTCAAATCCATCCATTACTGCTTCTATGGCACGAACCGGATCTATCTCGGTAACGATAACTCTTGCGCCGAGTCCCTTCGCCCTCATTGCAACGCCCTTACCGCACCAGCCGTATCCTGCAACGACTACGACCTTTCCTGCAACAACAAGGTTTGTTGTACGGTTGATTCCGTCCCACACTGACTGGCCTGTACCGTAACGGTTATCGAAGAAGTGCTTCATCATTGCATTGTTTACACGAACCATAGGGAACTTAAGCTTGCCTTCCCTGTTCATGGCTTCGAGACGGATTATACCTGTCGTAGTCTCCTCGCATCCGCCGATAACTCCGGGAATAAGTTCCTGAAGCTCTGTATGCATCATGTGTACCAGGTCTCCGCCATCGTCGATGATGATATCGGGACCCGGCGAAAGAACGGCTCTTATATGTCTGTTGTATTCTTCTTCTGTTGTTCCATGCCATGCGTGAACTTCGAGTCCTTCATGAACTAATGCTGCCGCAACGTCATCCTGTGTCGAAAGCGGGTTTGAACCTGTGACGTACATTTCCGCCCCGCCTGCCTTCAGCACCAGGCAGAGATAAGCCGTCTTTGCCTCAAGATGTACTGAAAGTGCTATTTTCTTTCCTGCGAAGGGTTTTGTCTTTTCGAATTCATCGTGAAGCATCGAAAGGAGTGAGCAGTTGCGTCTTACCCATTCGATTTTTCTTAATCCTGACTCCGCAAGGTTAATGTCTTTGATTTCACTTGCCATTTTTTTCTCCATTTCTGTTTTTATAATATGATATCAGGGTCAAAAGTGATGTCAATATCTTGTCGTTCTGACCTTCACTTAGGAACTGTTCCTAAATCACAATGAGTCACCCAACAAATATATAATTAAAAACTTAGTACTCTTTTTTATCGAGACCGAGGCGGGAGCAGATTTTACGAATTTCGTAATATACCTTTTCTTCGTCGATGGTTTTTATTTCGCGGTTTTCCATAACGACCTTTCCGTTGATGATGACCGTATCGGTCTCGGAGCCGTTTGCCGAGTAGCAGAGTGCAGCGAGAAGGTTATTGTTCGGCATCATCGAAGGAACGTCGAGACGGAGGATTGCAAGGTCTGCCTTTTTGCCGACTTCGATAGTTCCGGTCTTCTTTTCAAGACCAAGTGCCTTTGCGCCGTTTCTTGTGGCGATTGCAAAAGTTTCTTTTGCACTGATGCACTGGGGGGTCTTGTGGGTTCCCTTATGAATAAGTGACAGGAAAGCCATCTCGCGGAAAATATTCTGTCCGTTATTCGAGGCTGCCCCGTCGGTTCCGAGACATACGTTTACCCCCGCCGCCATAATTTCCGGAATCGGCGCAAAGCCGTTTCCAAGCTTCATATTCGAAGCAGGATTCGTCACGACACTTACATTATATTTCTTCAGAATCTCTATATCGGAGGGCGTAACCTGTACACAGTGGGCAGCAATCGTCGGAACCTCGAACACGCCCGCGTCACGCGCATATTCAATCGGCGTACAGTTATGGTCTTTCATCATATTTTCACTTTCGGTCACTGATTCCGAAAGATGTATATGGATACCGATATTCTTTTCCTTTGCAATATCGGCACACATCCTTAAATACTCCGGTCCGCAGGTATATGGGGCATGGGGACCGAAGAAGAAACTCAGTCTGTCGCAGTCTTTTCCGTCTTCAATTTCTGCAAGCGCTTCCGTAAGGCGTCTGTCCGACCTGTCATATTCATTACCTACAAGCCCACGGCAGATGGCAGCCCTCATTCCGCTTTCCTTAACAGCACGAGTGGTTTTCTTTATATGCATCTGCTGGTCGTTAAAGCAGGTCGTGCCTGACTTTATCATCTCTATCTGACCCAAAAGCGAACCCCAGTAAGCGTCGTCACCTTCAAGTCTGTCCTCAATGGGATTTACCGTCTTGAAAAGCCAGTCCATGAAGGAAAGATCATCGGCACAGTTTCTCATCATCGACATATAAGTGTGGGTGTGGGCATTTATCAGTCCCGGAATCACCAGCCTGTCTTTTCCGTCGATGACCTTGTCCTCACTGAAACCGTCAGGCTTCCTGTCGATTCCGACAATGTCCTCACCTTCGATATAAATGCTGTGCTTCGCTATCCTGTCAATTCCATTTTCAAAAAGAACCGTAAGGGCATCTTTTATTACTATTCCCATATCTGCCTCCTGTCTATAGTTGATCATGCTTCGTCGATTCTTCGCGCCAGATAAAGACCAATCTCATGTGTAAAGGTTCTGACTGCATCGCCCAAAGCTTCCGGTGCCGCATAAAGAGATGATCCCGTTTCAAAATTCAGAGAACCACTGTAGTGGATGTCACGCAGTCCCAGAATAAGACTCTCCCAGTCAGTAGTGCTTTCGCCGCACCAGTGTTTTGAATGGGTAAAGGGTATACCATGAAGATCGTTTATGCAGTCGTTTTCATGAAGATGCATAACCTTCAGTCTCGGTCCGAGCATCATGAGGAACTCATAAATATTTGACCTGAGCATCGCGGCGTGTCCTATATCAAAGCAGAAACCGAATCGTTCCTCTCCCGCCTCGCGGTTCAGTTCATCAATATAAAGAACCGCCTCATAAGGATTAGCACAGACACCTTCTCTTGTCACATTTCCGGCTATTAAAAAAAGATTCTCAAGGCAGATCATGAGACCCGCTTCTCTTGCGTAAGGTGCAAGCTTGGAAAAAAAGGCTGTATTTATAACTTTTTCACGCGCCTTATCCTGTGCCTTATTACATTCAAAAGGATGAATTACAAGATATGGAATCTTCATCCAGCCTGCGAGAGCTATTATTTTTTTCTGAACTTCAAGAATGTGGCTCAGAGCCGCTTCATCGCCCTCAGGATATTCATGGAAAGGGGCATGTGCCTGAAAAAGCTCCAGTGAACATTCTTCCGCTGCCCTTTTATAAGGTTCGAAGAAGCTTTTCAGCTCTTCAAGGCTCCTGTCGTAGAAGCAGCTTCCATCCAAAGCCACAAGTGATTCGTATTCATGAAAGATTTCAAAATTAAAATCCACTGTATCAAATCCGGCATTTTTTAGCTTCCTAAAACCTTCAACAGGTGAATCATACGGATTCCGGTAAACAGTGCCTAAAATGTGCATTCCTGTTCTCAGCATATAAAATCCTTTCCAAATTCACTTTTCCACCAATATGTATCATAGCAAAATCGCTTCTTATTTTCAACAAATCGTCCTGTCAATATGTTATAATTATTGTTACTATGAATAAAAATAAGAAGATAATTTTAACCGGCGGCGGAACGGCCGGACACTGCGTTCCGAATCTGGCTCTGGTACCGGAGCTGAAGGAAAAAGGCTTTGAAATCGCATATATCGGCTCTTATAACGGAATAGAGCGAAAGCTTGTAACGGCAGAGGGCATAAATTATCATGCCATTTCCTCCGGAAAGCTCAGACGATATTTCGATCCGAAGAATTTCAGCGACCCGTTTAGGGTCATAAAGGGATTTTTTCAGGCAGTTTCCATCTTAAATAAAGAAAAGCCCGACATCATTTTTTCAAAGGGCGGTTTTGTGTCAGTCCCTGTGGTCAAGGCAGCCAGACTGCTGAAAATCCCCGTTATCATCCACGAATCGGATATGACTCCCGGGCTCGCAAATAAACTCTCCTACAGTTCAGCCTCCAAAATCTGCTGCTCCTTCAGGGAAACCCTGAAATACCTTCCCTCTGATAAGGCAGTATTTACAGGTTCACCAGTGCGTGCCTCCCTAAGAAAAGGTGAACGTGGAAGAGGACGCGCCTTCACAGGGCTTATGGATTCCGGCAAACCTACCATACTGGTAACAGGCGGAAGTCTCGGCGCAGCTCACGTTAACGAAGCCGTCCGCCATGCCCTACCGAAGATACTTCCCGACTGGAACGTGGTTCATCTTTGCGGAAAGGACAAGACGGACTCTGACCTTATCGGAAAAAAGGGCTATGTCCAGTATGAATATATTTCAAAGGAAATGGCAGACCTTTTTGCAATGGCTGACCTCGTCATATCACGAGCCGGAGCAAATGCAATATTCGAGATTCTTTCTCTCAGAAAACCGAATATATTGGTTCCGCTGCCGACTGCAGGTTCAAGGGGAGACCAGCTTCTGAATGCAAATTCCTTTAAGAAGGCAGGTTATTCCTACGTCGTCCAGGATGAGGACTTAAGCGACGACAGCCTTCTGACAGCCATAAATACGGTTCGCGAAAATTCCATAGACTATATAGAAGCTATGGAAAATGCCGAGGAAAACAGTGCCGTCGAGTCAATCGTATCACTCATAGTAGAAACCGCATCGAAATAAAACAAAAAACAAAAGAATCCGGATATCAAATCCGGATTCTTAACGGCTCCGCTCCGTCTTGTTTTCATCAAAACGGGAATGTATCATCCAGGGTCTTCAGTTGTGAGAAATCTCCCTTGACCTGCATTTTTCCGGTCATAAAAGCCTTCTGGAAGCTCAACTCTCCATGCACGACCGAGTTCATGGTTTCCTTATCAAG
>CAJOPI010000061.1 GCA_905236275.1 uncultured Lachnospiraceae bacterium
AAATCGAATGATTTGAGCAACGGCGCTGCAAAAACGGACATCCGACGTCATTTTGTCAGAAATAAAACTATGTTTTATAGAGGAGGAGAAAAAAATGGGGGCAAATCCACTTACGCAGGCGTGTATATGTAAATGTTCATTTGGTTCGGTGCCGTTTCCGCTGCCGAAGGTAACATCGCCGAATGTAAAAATGTTCAATCTCGGAGCTGCGGTAATGATGGACAATAAACCGCTGATGTTCGGAACCTGCATAAGTCCGATGCAGCCGAGCATGGCAGTAGGAACTCCGGGACCGTGCATAGCTGCGGCACAGGTTGTCGCACCATGGACACCCTGCTCTGCGACCGTGAAGATAAACGGTATGCCGGCGGTAAATAAGGACGCAAAGCTTTTCTGTAATTTCGGAGGTGTAATAACTATAAACATGGCACCGGCGATGACGGTGAAGATCGGGTAAAAAATCATGGACCTCTTGGAACTTGAAATAGATGATGAAGATGTCAGGCTTGATAAAGTCGATGAGCCTTATGAAACACAGGAAGAATTTCTGCATGACATAGCGGCGGAAATCGATCACAGACTCTACCTTTATTATAAATATCATCAATGGGTAGGTCCGAAAAACGATATGAAGAACATGCTCGGGCTTGTTATCACGAGACATGAATTCGAGCATAATCTTTCAAAGGCGACGGAGGAAAGATTGACCGATAAATGCGACAGCGATGAAAGGTCAGAGCTTAAATGCCTTCGGGATGTCGTGGAAAACCGTATAGCTTTAACCGATACGGAGGGCTTTCCGGCGGTCAGACTGATAAAACGGTTCGGACTTGACTTTCAGGAACGCTCCGTGGTTTTCTTAAGCTTTTTATCTGAAAATTCAGATAAATATAAAAAAATCATCGCCTACCTTCAGGACGATGTACAAAAAGGCACACCGGGTATTTCGCTCCTAGTCTCGCTTTTTGCGGACGAAAAGGAAATTCCCGAAATGCGCCGGAAATTCATAAACCGTTCTGCCTTCCTTTCGCTTTTTGATGAAGAAAAACTTGGCAAGGGTATTCTTGGATTAAAAAGAGAGGTTGCCGCCTTCCTTAATGGAAGTGAAGAGGTCAGAAAGGGCTTCAGGCTCGTAAAGTGCGGGGAAGAGAAAAGGCTTTTGATAAGGCAGGAGACGGGAAGAAGGATAGATGCAGTGTTCATGGTAGAGAATAGTGCCGTCTTTCTTTCGGGAAGGGAAGGAATTGGAAGAACCTATCAGGCAGAGAGGGCAGCCTATGAGCATGGAGATAACTGCCTTATAGCGGATCTTTCCTATTATCAGACCTCCAAAAAGCCCGCAATGCTTGAGGAAGCTGATATGCTCAGCCGTCTTTTTGATGCCCTGCTGGTAGTCAAGGGAATAGAAGAAGAGGAAGACGGGGAGACGGAACCGCCGGGAAAGGAACTTGCTGAAAAAATAGAAGCACTAAGGCCTTACCGTTCGCCGCTCTTTATAATATCTGAAAAAGTCCAGCATCTGCACCCTGTCCTTTCAGCCATAAGCATAGATATGGAAGATACGGATACTGACGAGAGGATAATTTTATTTAAGCATCATATAGGTGATGTGGAACTTGCAGATGACATCTCGATAGAGGAAACGGCCGTTAAATTTCAGTTTACGCCTTTACAGATACGTGAAGCCTGTCGTCGCCTGAAGGGAATATACAATATCGACAGGAGACCCCTTGATGCGGCAACTGTAAGTGAATGCTGCTATGGCGAAGTGGTAACGAGGCTTGAAAGACTTGCAAGGAAGGTCAGGGGCAGGTATTGCTGGGACGACATCGTTATTCCTAATGAGATAAAGAGGCTTGTGAAACAGGCGATAGCGCATGTAAAGCTGCATCATAAGGTATACGGCGAATGGGGCTTTGATAAAAAGCTCACCTACGGTACCGGAGTGTCGATCCTTTTTGCGGGGGTTCCCGGAACCGGTAAGACCATGTGTGCGCAGATTATCGCTCATGACCTCAATATGGAAATCTTCAAAGTCAATCTCTCGCAGATAGTAAGTAAATATATAGGAGAGACGGAGAAAAACCTACAGGAGATATTCGCGGAGGCAAAAAATTCAAACTGCATATTGTTCTTTGATGAATGTGATTCGCTGTTCGGAAAGAGGACAAATGAGGTAAAGGATGCGAATGACAAAAATGCAAATGTGGAGTCGGCATACCTTCTGCAGCAGATAGAGGAATACGACGGCGTATGCATTCTTGCAACGAATCTTTTACAGAATATAGACGAAGCTTTCATGAGGCGTATTACCTTTATAGTACATTTCCCTTTCCCTGACGCAAAGGCAAGGGAGGAGATTTACAGAAGGACATTCCCTAAGGAAATACCTTTATCGGATGATATAGACTGGGGCTTTATAGCTGAAAAATTCGAGCTCTCGGGCGGTTATATAAAGAACATCGTGCTTTCGGCGGCCTTTCTCGCAGCCGAAGAGGACAGCAGCGTTTCGATGAAGCATCTGCTGAATGCCGCCGTTGACGAAATGAAAAAGAACGGCATAGTGGTGGTGCGCGAGCTTTTAGCCGAATACGCCGACCTGCTCTATAGCTAAATACCTCGCCACCTCGCAGTAGAAGTTGCGGGCGACCCTTCAATGAAGTCACCCGAATGAAAACCAAATACAGGAGACCAACCAAATGGGCGATAAACTGCATTTAGTAAGAGTAAGAGAAGGCTACGAAAACTACTACTCCTACATACCGCCTAATTTAATATATCTTTTAGCCGACAGGGCCAATCTCGCCGTGTCCGCCGTCTGGCGCGGCACTATCTGCGGAACAGCCGTGGCGGAACGCTTCGAAGACGTTATAGAATTACGGAGTATTTTTGTTGACCCCGGATTCAGGAATATCGGTCTCGGAGAATACATATTAAGAGGACTTATAAATACTGCGAGAGAAGAAGGAGTTATCGGGGTAACGGCACATTATACGGAAAAGTCGTTCCCGAAGCACAGAAGCCTTCTGCAAAGGGCGGGAATGAGCGAGGCAGAGCCTTCTGCGGGCGGTTATATGATATCACTTGGGGATATCCCGCCGATCGAGAAAATAAAAATCCCCTTCGACAGTTGTTCATTAGCGGACATTCCACAGGATTTGATGGAAAACTACAGACGGATGTGTTCAAGGGGAGAACTGCCTGACTATGTAAATGTACTTAAATACAGAAATCCTTTGAAAAATCTCTCTTACCTTGTATCTGACGGAAAGAAGATTGCCGGAGTGCTGATAGCGGAAAAAAATCCTGCGGGCCTCAGGCTGGCAGGACTTTATTCGCCGAAAGAATATCAGGGAAGAGGTCCATCCATATTGCTGCTGAGCCTTGCATTGACCGAAGCGCAGAAGCAGTATCCGAAAGATACGGTAGTCACGATAGACGCAATATCCAAAGGAGCGATAAAGCTGTGTGAAAAGCTGCTTCCGAGGAAATCATTGATATTTAGGGGAACAGAGTTCTTTTGTTACCTTAAAATGTAGTGATAATGGAGGGAAAATTATGCCTGCAAAAGAAAAAGAAAAAAAGCCGCAAGGCGAATCAGCGGAATTGATACAGGGAATTGAGCAGGGAGGCAGCGAAGGAGGACTTGAAGCCTCTGAGGAAAATAGCGTGCCAAATTCTGCGCAAGTTGAAGGTTCTACATCGGAGGATATTGCGCCGACAGAGGAAAATGCGCCGACAGAGGAAAATGCGCAGACAGAGGAAGCTGCGCCGACAGAGGAAGCCGCGACGCAGACAGAAGCAGAAAAAGCTGATGTGGGAACGCAGACTGAAGCAGAAAAAGCCGGTGCGGGAGAGCAGACAGATAAAGCACCTGAGTCAGAGGTAAGTGACAAGGCGCAGGAATTAAAGAAGGAACTGGAAAAGGACACGAAGGATTCGGCGGGCGAGGCAAGCAGTGAAGACAAGGATGCAAAGCCGGCCAGTGATAAAAAGGCAAGTCCTTTGATACAGGTATTTTCGAATAAATTCAGCTTTGAGGGTCTTTCAAAGCTCTTTGGCGGAGGCGGCTCTAAGTCTGATGATGATGAGAAGTCAGGATCAAAGGGTGAAGAGAAAAAGACTGACGAGGAAAAGACTGACGAGGAAAAGAAGGAAGAAGCAGATGAAACCGCAAAAGAAGACGAAAAGCCAAAAGAGGAAAAAAGCTTCTTTGGAAAGATTTTAGACAAGGCAAAAGAAGGAATCGGATCTATAGCCGATAAGCTGCTGGATAAGGCGGTTGACAGATATACCGGTGACAATGCGTTCGAAAACCTTAAAAAGGATGCCAAGTTCGTAGGCGGTGCGGCAAAGAAGGTCGGAAAGGTTATAGCCAGAGGAGCCAAGAAAGCCGGGGGAGCCATCTGGAAAGGTCTCAAGGCAGTCGGGGGTGCCATAAAGAAGGGCGCGTCTGCTGTCGGCAAGGGAATAAAGAATACCTACAGGAATGTGCGTTATGGTAAAAAGAAAGCTGCTGAAATGGCGAAGGATGAAAGAAGAAAAGCGTATCAGCAGGCTCATCCGGGTGAGAAAAAGAAGCTTTCTAAGAGTCAGATAAAGGAACTCAAGAAAAATGGAGACCAGGTAAGGCAGGAGAGAGCAGATCGAAGAGCGGCTGCAGAAAATGCAGAAGATGAGGATATGGGTGATGACCTTAATGCGCTCTTTGATGAGCCGGGAGCTAAGAAGGAGGAACCGGTAAAAAAGGCTGAACTGGAAGTTGTACCTGAAGTAGCTGCGGAAGAAGAGGAAGAGCAGGAAGAAGCTTCTAAAGCAGAGGAAGAGGAAGAGCAGGAAGAAGCTTCTAAAGCAGAGGATGAAGGGAAAAATCTGCAATACTATCAGGAAAGAATTGACAGTATACGGAAAAAGGCAATGTTCCTAACAGGTAAGCAAAGAAAGAATGTCAATGCAAGAATAAGAAAACTCCGAAGAAAATTAAGATCAATGAAAGCGAAACAGGAGTAAGCAACAGTTCCTAAGAAAGTGGGGATGGTAAAAAATGAGGAAAACGCGTAAAACAAGAATAGGAATGCTGAACCTAAAACTTTTCTTCATTTTTGCCGTCTTCACTGTAATTATAAGTGCGATATTCAGTATCAGTGTACTGCTTATATTTAGTGCGGTCTTGTCGGAACAGTATGAAAAGGTGGAAACCATCGCATGTGAGAATATAGCATACACGATGGCGGATGAACACCTGAGGTATATGAGAAATCCTAAAACTGTTACCGCTGAAGAAAAAGAGAATATCCTGAGTGATATGAATACGGTACTCAAGTCCGTAAGCGGAAATACATTGGCTATATTTGGACTTGACAGCTTTGGAAAGCCTGAATATCTTTTGGGTATTAATTATGATGAAAATAATGATGAGGTGCGTTTTTCGGAAAAGGGCTATATGCATTCGCTTAAACCGCTCTACAATAAGGATGGAAGCATAGACATAATGGTCACCACGAAACATATAACGGAAATCAGGCATTATGACGAGCTCATAGGATATATATATATGGTAAATTCCGAGCTTGCCATTTCTAATCTGATGGAAAACTTTTTTGCCATTATGATACTTATTTTGGTGGTTATAGCAGTATTTTCCCTTGTTTTTACCGTGACGGCAAGTGTTATGATAGTAAGCCCGATAGTAAGGCTTGTTTACCAGGTTAAAAGATATGATATGTCGGATTCCGAAGAAGCGTTTGGAATGAAGATCAGAAGCCATGACGAGATACAGTCTCTGCAGGAGGCCTTTTACGAAATGGCAAGAAGGATAAAAGATACGACCACAGGGAAAATCCAGGCTGCGATAGAGGTGGAAAGGGAGCTGACCCAGTACAATGTTTACAAGGAAATGAAGGAACTGATCACTACTGAGATCTTTGAACTGCCGCCTGAAAGCTTCATCCGGATGAACGGTATCGATCTTATAACTGCAAAGCTTGAGGCGGACTGCTGCAATTACTTCCTAAGAAAAGACGGGAAGGTATTTTTTGTCGTGGCCTCGTCTGAGCAGAACGGGATAATGCCCACGGTTGGCATGGCCATTTCCATTGTTGTCATGAGAAGCTGTTTTCAGGATGAGGAGCTGGATTTTGAGAGTTCAGTATCAGAGATAAACAGTCAGCTTCATAAAAATATTTCAATGATCAGGTCGATAAACTGCTATTTCGGAATGATAGACACGAATAAAAACATGCTATATACGATAAACTGTGGTTCGAGTCCGGCTATATTCTTCGACAGAAAGCGCAATCTGTCGTTGATAACCGGAAGGGTATATGATCCGCTCGGTCTGTCGGAGAATGTAAATTACCGGGCAGAAGCCAGGAAAATAACCGAAGGTGATACCGTATTCATAAGTAATGGGAAATTAGAAATAAACAAAAGTGCAGAAGGTGAAAGCTATACTGTGGGAAGACTGTATTCTATATTTGAGGATTTTCACAACAGGGATGACGATGCGGCAGGACTTTTGGGAAAAGTGGAAAAGGATATCATAAAATTTATGAAGGATTCCAGGCTTGAGGGTGAGATCATTCTCCTTGCCGTTTCCTATCTGAAACCGGAAAAAGAGCGGGCAGAGAAGAGCTTCAAGCCGGACATGAGTTATGTCGGGGATTTGAAGGATTTCGTAAAGTTCCAGCTTAAACAGAATGATATCGAACCTAAGATAAATGCACTTGTGGCTGTGCTTGTCGAGGAGCTTTTCCATATTTTCTGTCTGAATACTTATGGCTTTGAAATCAATGCCGTATGCGATATTGACAGTTCGAAACGCTTACAGATTGAAATGTCTTCAAGGGTTAAATCCGGAAGGCGCATATTTGAAGACGACAAGGACGAAGCGGTTTCATTTATAAGACGAAATACTGATTCTTTA
>CAJOPI010000062.1 GCA_905236275.1 uncultured Lachnospiraceae bacterium
ACGAGAATGCGAATATGGGGGAGGATTGTGGGAGTGCGAAGCACGAAACAATCCGTAGGAATCATTTTGCACTATAGTCATTTATTTGTTTCATAGGGGGCAGGATATTGTCCCCTTTTTTGTATAATGAAGAAGATTTGTAAGAGGATGTTATTCAGGAGGGAAAACAAATGACGAAAATTCTTCTTAGCGGATGCAATGGCAGAATGGGCAGGATGATCACAGCTATTGCAGAAAAAGACAATGAAATAGAAATTGCTGCCGGAATTGATAAATTTACAGGAACGGAAAACAGCTATCCTGTGTTTGAATCTATTGATAAATGCGATATAGCTGCTGATGTGATAGTTGACTTTTCGCTGCCGTCGGGAACGGACGCACTTCTTGAATATGCGAGTTCAAAAAATATACCGCTTGTACTCTGTACAACAGGTCTGACAGATGAACAGATCGGAAGGGTAAAAGAGGCGTCTGAAAAGGTTGCAATACTCAGAAGCGCAAATATGTCTGTCGGGATCAATCTTCTTATGAAGCTTCTGGCGGAGGCGGCTCCCAAACTTGCAGAGGCCGGATTTGATATCGAAATTGTTGAAAAGCATCACAATCAGAAGAAGGATGCGCCTTCGGGAACAGCCCTTGCTCTTGCGGATGCCGTAAACTCTTCTTTGGAAAACAGCTATAGCTACGTGTATGACAGAAGCACGAGGAACGAGGCAAGACACGAAAAGGAAATCGGAATTTCTGCCGTAAGGGGAGGCACAATTCCGGGAGACCATGATGTAATCTTTGCGGGAGAAGACGAAGTTATAACCTTCAGTCATCGTGCCTATTCAAGAGCCGTATTTGCAAAGGGTGCCATCTCTGCTGCTAAATTCCTCAGCGGAAAAGAGGCAGGTCTTTATGATATGTCGGATGTTCTTGCCTGATAATTGGTGAAGACTATGGAGTTCAGACCATGTATTGATATTCACAACGGAAAAGTCAAGCAGATAGTTGGAAGTTCATTAAAGGATAAGGGGGACAGTGCAAGTGAAAATTTTGTTGCAGACCGCCCTGCATCCTATTATGCAGAAATATATAAATCCCATAATCTTAAGGGTGGTCATGTTATCCTGCTGAATTCTAAGGAATCGGAATACTATGAGGCAACAAAGAAAGAGGCGAAGTCGGCTTTGTCGGCATTCAGAAACGGTATGCAGGCAGGAGGCGGAATTGATGACCAAAATGCCGGGGAATTTCTGGATGCCGGAGCGTCGGGACTGATAGTTACCTCCTTTGTATTCAGAGACGGAAAAATGGATGAGAAAAACCTTCGCTCTATGCAGAAAGCTGTCGGCAGGGAAAAACTTATCCTTGACCTTTCCTGCAGAAGAAAAGAAGAGAACGGAGATTATTTTATCGTTACGGATCGCTGGCAGAAGTTTACGAATATGAAGGTTACCCCTGCTTTTCTGGAGGAAATGGCAGGAGAGTGCGCCGAACTTCTGATACACGCAGTGGATGTAGAAGGAAAAAACAGCGGTATAGATGAAAGAATCGTCGAAATGATGTCTGAGGTAAGAGAAAGCCCTGTAACTTATGCGGGAGGGGTAAGAAACCTTGAAGATATCGAAATAATCCGGAAGGTCGGGAAAGGACGTGTGAACTTTACAGTAGGAAGTGCCCTGAATTTATTTGGTGGAAAACTGGATATAGAGGATATTATATAGCAAACGTCATTGACGTTTGCCCATTGCGTTTACTATAAAAGCCGGCAACCTTTGAAGAGGAAGCCGGCTTTTGTTTTATTTTTTATTTCATAAAGAATTTCTGAAGATCTGCTTCTGTTGTGTCTTCACCGATAGTGATGAGCTCTGTTCCTGTGAGACGGGCAAACATAGCTATGTCATCACGTGTAAGTACGTTGGAAACAACGCTGTGATGAGCGCCGCCGGCATAGCACCATGCAGCTGTGCCGATTTCAAAATCAGGCTTGTGACGATACATGATACGTGCAACAGGAAGCTTCGGCATGGGCTTGGGCTGCTCAACGAGCTCAATGTCTGCACAGATAATGCGGAAACGGTCGCCCATATCAACCATGGTTACCTGGATAGCATCTCCCGTAACGCCGTCGAATACAAGACGTGCAGGATCGTCCTTGCCGCCGATGCCGAGGTGATGAACCTGGATTTCAGGCTTGTTACGTGCAAAGCATACAGGAACCTCAAGCATGTGTGAAGCGAGCTCGAGCTCTTCGCCTTCTGTAAGGTCATAGGTATAATCCTCGATGAAGCCTGTAGCGCCACCTCTGCTTTCAGCCATCTTCATAAGAACTGCAGAGAAAGCAGAAATCTTGTAGTCACCTTCGGGACCGAAGCCGACACCGCGTCCCATAAGGTTCTGTGCTGCGATACCGGGAAGCTGTTTCATATTGTGGAGATCCTGGAAGGTGTCCGTAAATGCACCGATACGCTCTTTTTCAAGGAATTTATCAAGGGCAACCTCGTATTTAGCCTGCTCACGAACAGAGGCGATATTGTCGGTAGCCATTGTATACTTGCTCTCGTATTCAGCCATTTTCCTGTCAACTTCTGCATCAGATACTTCGTTGATGATGTCAACAAGATCGCCGATTCCATAGTAATTAACTTCCCAACCGTATCTGATCTGGCTTTCAACCCTGTCACCGTCGGTTACGGCAACATCTCTCATGTTGTTACCGAAGGCAGCTACACGAAGCTGTCTGGAGTAAGCAATTGATTTAGCCACTTCAGCAAATCTGCGAACTTTTGCCATGAACTTATCATGCTTATAGAAGCCTGCAACAACCTCATGAGGAATGCCGAGGCGGGCAAGAATGAAGCCGTACTCTCTGTCACCATGAGCGGCCTGATTGAGATTCATGAAGTCCATGTCAATTTTGTCGTAGGGAAGCTTTTCGTTAGCCTGTGTATGAAGATGAAGAAGAGGCTTCTTAAGCTCCTGAAGACCTTTGATCCACATCTTTGCAGGTGAAAATGTGTGCATCCAGGTGATAACACCTACACATTCGTCATCAAACTGTGCTTTCTTCATGTCAGCTATGCAGATATCAGAGGTTTCAACTGTCGGAAGCTGCTCAACCTCAACGACTCCGTCAAGTTTCTCGTTTAAGAACTTAACCATTTCCGCAACATCTGCTGCCACCTGTATTAAGCACTCTGCCCCGTAAAGATCCTGACTTCCTGGAATGAAATAAAGTTTACTCATGATACAAATACCCTCCTGAATTATTGATTAAATTATTTAAGAATGTCTTTTATAGAATTACCGCTGACAATTGACACCGGAAAACGGTATGAGTAATTGTTGTTGTGCCATTCGGGATCTTCCATCATGCGAAGAAGATTTCGTGCAGCACGTTTTCCGAGCTCGAATTTCGGATGATCCGCAGTACAAAGAGACAGCTGGGGAAAATCATTCAATGATGCATTATCAAAAGATACTATCGAATAATCATCCGGAATCCTGTAGCCGCGTGCTGTAAATGCCTGAGATAAGGAAGCCGCTATCTCGTCATTGTAGGTCATTACGGCGGTACATCCGTTGAAACGCCGTTCGAGAGTCGTCACACCTTTGCGCGTAAAGAGCGAATCCATATCTTTGGTTGAGTACCATTGGATATGTTCGTCATCCACGCGAATGTTGTTGTCCGATAAACATTCCGCGAACCCTCGATAACGTTCAAGCCCCTGCATATCATCATACTTAAAGATTGCCCCGATATTTTTGTGACCATTATCAACCAGAAGCTGTGTCAATGAATAGCTGCACTTCGCATCGACCATTTCCACACTGTCGAATTTAATATTTGAATAGTGGTTGTGAATGAAAATCACAGGAATATTTTTCTTTACGAATTTGTCATAGAGAGAAATATTCGGATTCGGGAAAGAAGACCTTGTTCCTTCGACTATAAGTCCTGCCGCATGAGACTTTATAAATCTTTCGAGGAAGACGGCTTCGTCGTTTATGTGGTTTTTGGTAACCGCAACGTCGATTCCGATGTCCTGTTCCTTCATTACAGACTCAATTCCGGCGTAAATCTGCGGAAACATATAGTCGGCAAAATACGAAAGGATAAGACCTATATGCTTGCGGTCTGAGTCTTCGGCACCTGTCTTGAAGGATACATAGGTGCCGCTTCCACGCTGTCTTGCTATAAGTCCCTCGTTTTCAAGAACATCGAGGGCAGAGCGGACAGTCTGACGTGAATAGTTGAATTTTCTCTCCAGCATATGTTCAGAGGGAAGTCTCTCGCCGTACTGCATGACACCGCTTAGAATAAGCGTCCTTGCCCAATTGTAGAGCTTTACATATTTTAAGTTCTCATTTAGGTTTTCTTTTTTCTTACTCATATTGTTTAATTTAATACAAATAAATGATTCAATCAAGAAAAAAATACAAATATTTGAAGGAAGTTGTATTTAATAATATAAATATTTAGCTCTAAAAATTAAACAATTACGAATGGGAAAATTTGGTGAAAATGTTGGAAAACAGGAGAAAAGTGGGTGAAAAGAATAAATTTAAGCAGGCTCCTGAATACAAAAAGAATACCCTGCATAATGCAGGGTATTCTAACAATCTCAGTTCACAACTTGCTAATTATAATAAAACGTGAATTATGAATAACAAATTTCGGCTGAAATTAATTATTCCATATATGTTAAAATTATAAAAGGCACAAATGTCTCTGGATTATTGAGTTATGAAAGCTTTACCACGTTAGTAGCCTGAGGTCCCTTTTCGCCGTTAACAACGTCGAACTCAACCTTCTGACCTTCATCGAGAGACTTGAATCCCTCTGTAACTATTCCTGAGTAGTGTACGAAAACGTCACTTCCCTGCTCGTCTGAAATAAAGCCGTAACCCTTCTGATTGTTGAACCACTTAACTGTACCTTTCATTATGATACCTCCA
>CAJOPI010000063.1 GCA_905236275.1 uncultured Lachnospiraceae bacterium
ACCTGTATCGGTAAAAAAAGACGGGAGCTTTGCAGCTGCGGCATCAGTGCTTGAAGAAGACGGCTTTAAGACCATGTCTGATTATGTAAGGTTCCGCTCTGAGGAATTTAAGAAAAGGATAGAAAACGGCGATATTGAAAAATCGCCTGCCGAATACAAGGATATTTGCGAATGTGATTACTGTGATTATAAGGATGTATGCCTTTTCGATGAGAAAAGGAAGGGTTATGCCAAGCGCAAATTGAAGGAAATTAAGGATTCGGCGGAAATACTTGGACTAATGAAAAAGGATATGGATGATAAGAAATGAATTTTACTCCCGATCAGCAGAAGGTAATTGATTCAAGAAATAAAAACGTGCTCGTTGCGGCAGCGGCAGGTTCCGGAAAAACGGCGGTTCTGGTTTCAAGGATAATCGGAAGGGTTTTGGATAAGGAAAATCCCGTTGATATAGACAGGATTCTTGTCGTGACCTTTACGAATGCGGCAGCGGCTGAGATGAAGGAACGTATCGCAAATGCCTTGGAGGATGCGGTTGAAGCCAACCCTGAGAATGATTATCTCATTCGGCAGACATATCTTATACATTCTGCGAATATTATGACGATAGACAGCTTCTGCCGGAAGGTCATACTCGATAATTTTGACAGGATAGGGATAGAGCCGCAGGTGCGTATCGCGGACGAGAGCGAACTTTCAATAATGAAAGAGGACGCTGCGGCTGAGATTTTGGAACGCTTCTACGAAGAGGCTTCTGAGGAATTTCTGCATTTTCTTGAAGAATTTTCGACACAGAAGGATGATTCCGATGTGCTTGCAGCGATTCTTTCCCTCTATAATTTTTCGCAGAGTAAGGTGGAGCCCGAAAAATGGCTCAGCAGTCTTGAAGAGAGCTACAGATGTGAAAATGCAGACGAACTTGGGGAATTGCCCTGGATGCGCCTTATGATGGAAATCGTCAGGGATGAGCTGAACGAATGCAGGGAGGAACTGGAGCGCGCCTTGGAAATTGCGGAAGCTCCCGGCGGCCCTTATACCTATATCGATAATCTGACGGAGGATATAGCACAGCTCACAGCCCTTGACGCTGATTCGGGCTATGATGCTCTCAGAGCAGCCATTGACAATATTCAGTTTGGCAGACTTTCCGCAAAGAAAGCCCCTGAGGTGTCGGCAGAGCTTAAAGAGACTGTAAAGGCTCTGAGAGACGGGGTTAAGAAAAGGATAAGTTCCATAGGGAATAATTATTTCAGTCAGACTGCGGAGGAAATCGTTGAATTACTGCAAAAGGCAAGACCGCTTGTAAAGGAACTGTCACGCCTTACACTCTCATTTACCGAACACTTTGGTGAAATCAAGGAGGAGAAGAACGTTATAGACTTTTCAGACCTTGAACATATCGCACTGAATGCGCTTAAAACAGGCGCGGCAGAAGGCTACAGGGACTTCTTTGCAGAGGTTATGACCGATGAGTATCAGGATTCGAATATAGTGCAGGAAGAAATATTAACCTCGGTAGCAAATGACAATAATTATTTTTGCGTGGGAGACGTAAAACAGAGTATTTACGGCTTCCGCCTTGCCGACCCTTCGATTTTCATGCGTCGTTATGCATTTTCTGCAAAGGATGAAAAGAGCGAGCGAATACTTCTTTTGAAGAATTTCAGAAGCCGTAAGGAGGTTCTTGATTCCGCAAATGCTGTGTTTAAGGCTGTCATGCATGAGAACATAGGCGGAGTCGAGTATGATGACGATGCTGCGCTTTATTATGGTGCCGCCTACAGTGACAATGATTCAGACCATGAGACGGAATTTATACTTGTTCAGACGGAGGATGATGAGGAAATCGGCAAGGTTGAGAGCGAGGCAAGGGTTACTGCCGACAGGATAAAGGAAATGGTCGGCAATTTCAGGGTTCAGTCGCTTAAGGACGGAGAGACAAGACCTGCTGACTATTCTGACTTCGCAATACTCCTGCGTTCGTTAAAGGGGGTGGATGAAATTTATGCCAAAACCCTCGAAGAAGCGGGGATTCCCGTACTAATGGAGTCAAAGACGGGATATTTTCAGACGGAGGAGATAAGGACTCTGATTTCCTTCTTGACCATAATCAATAATCCGGTAAATGACATTGCGCTTGCAGCTGTGATGCTGAGCGTTATCGGTGGATTCAAGGATGAGGAAATGGCCGAAATAAGGAAGGCCGAAATGAAGGGAAGCTTTTATAAGGCGGTGATGACGGCAGCGGGGCGGACAGAAGCAGAGGATACTGATGAGTGTGTCTCTGAGGAGCTTTCACTAAGGTGCGAGAATTTTTTGAGCATGCTTGATTCCTACAGGAAAATGAGCAGCTATACGCCTATACACAGCCTTATAGAGAAAATTATCGATGAACAGGGCTACGGGCTTTATGCAGGGGCAAGAGGCGGTTCTGCAGCCGCAAATCTGAAGCTTCTTGTAAAAAAGGCCGAAGACTTTGAAAAGACAAGCTATAAGGGTATATTTTTCTTCCTTCGCTATATTGAGAAATTAAAGAAATACGATATGGATTTCGGCGAGGCTAAAGGTGTAAACGAGGGAATGAATGCAGTCCGGATAATGAGCATACATAAGTCTAAGGGACTGGAATTCCCCGTCGTCTTTGTGGGACAGCTTTCGAAGAAATTCAATACCGGCGAGTTCAGGGGGAAGATCATAAGGGATTCCGAAATAGGCATAGGAATTGAACGGACGGACGCTGAGAGCAGGATAAGATATACGGTTCCGATAAAGAACGTTATAGCGGAAAAGAAGCGTCGCAGCGATGTGGGAGAGGAACTTAGGATTTTCTATGTGGCAATGACGAGAGCTAAGGAAAAGCTGATAATGACGGCTGTAAGCGATGATGCGGAAAAGACGCTTTCAAGCCCTGCAAAATCAGTGAGCCATGCGGGTTCATATCTTGACTTTATGCTGAAGGCTTTCGAGAGCGGCGAATGCGAAGGTCTTATAAGGACTGAGGTTAAGAAGCTTTCGGATATTGTTTATGATGCCGTTGAAGAAGATATTCTTTTGAGGGATATGAGGGAATATTATGAACATCTCGACCTTTCGGACATGATTGACGAAGTAACCGGGAATGCTTTAGCAGAGAACCTTTCTTGGACCTATGAACATGAAAATGCTTTTTCGCTTCCTGCAAAGCTGTCCGTTTCGAGAATCAAGGAACATACAAGGTCAGAGGAGAGCTTTGAGGCGATAATGCCTGATGAGACAGAGGGCGAAGAAACGGTTCCCGATAAGGCAAAGCTTGAAGAGGCGGCTGTCAGGGGAACCGCTTATCACAAGGCTTTCGAGCTTTTGAAAAGAACCGGGATATATGATATAAGCTCTGCAGAAGCCTATTTAGCGCATCTGGCTGAGGAAGGTCATTTAAGCGAAGAGGCAGCAAGGCTTGTAAGAGCTGATGATCTGCTTGAATTCGCGGGTTCAGACCTGTGTCGCAGAATGGAGAAGGCTGATGAAAACGGTAAGCTTTTCAGGGAACAGCCCTTTATAATAGCAAGGAATGCTGATTTTATTGATAAAGACTGGCCGGAAGACGAGTCGGTACAGATTCAGGGAATAATTGATGCTTTCTTTATCGAAAATGACAGGATTTATCTGGTGGATTACAAGACCGACAGGGGTGTGGATGAAGAAACGCTGATAAAGCGCTACAGGGTGCAGCTTGATCTGTATGCAGATGCGCTTAAGGCGATTTTTGGGCTTGAAATCGGCGGTGAAATTATTTATTCTGTTTATTTGAAGAAAGAAGTAAGTATTCCTGTAGTGTCAGATAATGGATAAAAATGATGGATAAATTAGTTAAGTATTTCAGAAACGGATTTTCGGACAGGCTGATATTTCTGTCATTTCCGTTGGGGATAACGGCAGCGGTATTCTTAAACCAGCTCATAACTCTTACAGGGATTAAAGAGATTTTTACCGCCTATTCCGAGAGGGTTCAGTCACAGATGTTCCTATACCCGCTTTTTACAGGAATCGTTCTCTACGGAATCATCACTCCGGTAGTTGAAGAAATAGCCTTCAGGCAGATACTTTTCGGAAGGCTGAAGATTTATATGGCGACGGGGGCAGCGGCGATTTTTTCCAGTATAATTTTCGGAATTTATCATGGGAATTTTATACAATTTATTTATGCCTGTATTTTCGGACTGATGCTGTCTTTCCTCTATTGGCGCTTTAACTGTGTCTTTGCCTCGATTTTCGCCCATTCGGCAGCAAATATTTTTGTCTATATAAATGCTTCAACAGGAGGCATTAAATACCTTTCAACAGTCAGTGGTGAATTGATATCTGTCGTTATCAGTGGTATACTGACATTTGCGATGTTAAAAAAAGTCTATGACAGTCGCCCGAAAAAACGGCATATTATTAAGAAACTGCCGATTTTTCCGCAGAGATGGGAGTGAAAATAATGAACGATACCTATGTTGAATGTCTTGTAGCCAGAAAGGCGAACCCCGCAGCACCTCTTATCAAGGCTGCTGCCATCGGCGTTACGGCTGCATTTATCCTTTTTGGACTTTTGATGAGAAGCTTTATCTTTATTTTGCCGGGAATCGCCGCCGGAGTTGCAAGCTTTCTCTTTCTTCCCTGCCTTTCTCTTGAATATGAGTATCTTTTGGCAGCGGGAGAGTTTTCGGTGGATAAGATCATGTCAAAGGAGAACAGGAAAAACGTCCTCAATCTGACGCTTGACAAGCTTGAGATTTTCGCAGAAGAGGGTTCCTATCAGCTCGATAATTATAAAAATCAGAATATGACGGTTAAGGACTTTTCTTCAGGCGAAGAGGGACGCAGAAGGTTTGAGATGATCTTCAGGAATGACAATGGTTTATCAAAGCTTATACTCGAGCCTAGCGACGATCTTATAGAGGCTATGCGCTTCAGTTCTCCGGGTAAGGTGTTCATAAACAAATCCTTATAAAAAAGATTAAAACCTTGTGAAATCAATTGACATGATTTTTTCTTTTTGCTATGATAGTCGCTAAATCACAAATTTGAAAAATATGGACGGAGGTTTGTAATGAGTCAGATTATTGGCGAAGGAATTACTTTTGATGATGTGCTGTTAGTACCCTCTTATTCGGAAATCACTCCTAATATGATCGATGTATCAACACAGCTTACAAAGAAAATCAGGCTTAACATCCCCATGATGAGTGCGGGAATGGATACGGTTACCGAAAGCAATATGGCTATTGCCATGGCAAGACAGGGTGGAATCGGTATTATTCATAAGAATATGTCTATAGAACAGCAGGCAGATGAAGTAGATAAGGTAAAGCGTTCAGAAAACGGCGTTATCACAGATCCCTTCTTTCTTTCGCCTGAGCATACGCTTCGTGATGCGGATAATCTCATGGCAAAGTTCAAGATTTCAGGAGTTCCTATCACAGAAGGAAAGAAACTGGTCGGAATCATAACAAACAGAGACCTTAAATTCGAAGGCGATTTCACAAAGAAAATCAAAGAGTGCATGACCAGTGAGGGACTTATCACTGCTCCCGAAGGCGTTACTCTTGATGAGGCGAAGAAAATCCTCGCAAAATCTAAAAAGGAAAAGCTCCCGATCGTTGACAGTCAGGGCAACTTAAAGGGACTTATCACCATAAAGGATATCGAGAAACAGATCAAATATCCTCTTTCTGCAAAGGATTCACAGGGAAGACTTCTCTGCGGCGCAGGTGTAGGAATCACCGCAAACTTCATGGAGCGTACAGAGGCTCTTGTCAATGCGAAGGTTGACTGCGTTGTTCTTGATTCCGCACATGGTCATTCAAAGAATGTTCTTGATGTCTGCCGCGAGATAAAGAGCGCATTCCCTGAGCTTGATGTTATCGTTGGAAATGTTGCGACGGCTGAGGCGTGCAGAGATCTTATCAAGGCAGGAGCAGATGCGATAAAGGTTGGTATCGGTCCCGGTTCCATCTGTACAACGCGTGTCGTTGCAGGTATCGGTGTTCCGCAGATTACAGCCGTTATGGACTGCTACAGCGCAGCAGGCGAGGCAGGAATCCCTATCATAGCTGACGGTGGTATCAAGTATTCCGGAGATATCACGAAGGCTCTTGCTGCAGGTGCTTCAGTCTGCATGATGGGCTCGATTTTCGCAGGATGTGACGAGGCCCCCGGCCAGTTCGAGCTTTATCAGGGAAGAAAGTACAAGGTTTACCGCGGAATGGGCTCCATTGCAGCCATGAACAACGGAAGCAAGGACAGATATTTCCAGGAAGGCGCAAAGAAACTTGTTCCTGAAGGAGTTGAAGGAAGAGTTGCTTATAAGGGTTCACTTGAAGATACAGTATTCCAGCTTATCGGCGGACTTCGCTCAGGTATGGGATATTGTGGTGCAAAGACGATTGACATCCTTCATGAGACAGCAAAATTCGTGAAGATAACCTCGGCAGCCCTTCGTGAAAGCCATCCTCATGATATTCACATTACTAAGGAGGCACCTAACTATTCAGTTGGTGATAACGAATAAAAACGCCATATGATTTATTATATCAGGACACAATTAAATAATGCGTTAAAGAGAAAATACACACGCTACTATTTCTTCGGGATAGTAGCGATGTGTTTGCTTGCAAACTCGGCAATGAGCGCATTCAGAAGTATCCTTTACGGAATGAATGACGGTACATATGCTTCGAATCTTATAATTTTTGCAAAGGGTTTCTTCTGGGTTCCTTATTACAGCTGTATTTTTATTGCAGACATCGTTTTCGGAGAGAGCTATCCCAATCCGAGAATCAGGGATAAATCAACGATAGGACTTACGAGAACGCATATCTATCTGGGAAAATTTGTTTCGGGGCTGATAATGCTTCTTCTGTATGCTCTTATCGCGGTTATAGTATTTCTGGTCATAACACCGATATTTCAGGTGCATGACGGAACAATTGATATTTCGGTAATGCTTGATTTTGTTCAGTCAGTAGTTATAGCTTTTCCGCTGCTGGTATTCGGTGTTTCCGTTTCGAATATGTTCCTGTTTTCGGCAAAAACAAAAAAACAGGCATATATTTTATTCTGCACTTGCGTAATAGTGCTTCCGAGGATTATAATGCTTTTGGCGACTGATAGCTTTAGAATAATCCCGCTCGTATGGGTGAGGGACTGGCTTATAACACCACAGTTCCAGACCCTGCAGTTTTACGCAACAAGAGATGTGCCAAAAATCATCATCACATCTGTGATTTATACGATCATTACCTGTATCATAGGTATTCGTAATTTTAAGAAAAGGGAATTTTGATGAAGCTTCCATTAATATTGCGGGCAGTTGCAGTACTGCCTGCAATTTTTGTGATGTATATAATATTCGTATATTCGGCACAGCCGGAACTTGTATCCAAGAATTCCAGCAACGCTATAAGCGGACCTCTTATTGAAACGGTATTCGGTATAGGAGAGGTCGAGTATACGGATGAAACAGTTGAATATTACGAGACCTTTTATATTGACGCACCGATTAGGAAAACGGCGCATATGCTTGAATATGCCGCGCTTTGTGTAGCTGTGATAATCGCACTTGTGGTGTGGGATTTGGGTCCGTTAGAGGATATAAAGAAATTTGCGATCATATTCACCTGCTTTTATGCATTTACTGATGAATTTCACCAGCTTTTCGTTCCGGGACGCTCAGGCTCGCTCATTGATGTTTTTATAGACTCTATGGGTGCGGTATTCGGAACAGCGATAATGTTCGCTGTGTTAGACTGGCTGGTTAATCTGGATGGGAACAGGATGAACGGAGGGAATAAGAAATGAACATTGGAAGAAATGATATGTGCTGGTGCGGCAGCGGAAAGAAGTATAAAAGCTGTCATCTCCTTTTTGATGATAAGATAAAAAGGTTTCGTGATGCCGGACATGTTGTTCCCAACCATAAGCTTATAAAGTCTGCGGCGGATATTCAGGGAATAAAGGATAGCGCAAAGATTAACATTGCCTGCCTTGACTATGTTGCAGAACATATAAAGGCAGGGATTTCGACTCAGGAGATTGACGACTGGGTTGGAAAGATAACAGCAGATATGGGCGGAATCGCAGCTACCCTGAACTATGAGGGTTATCCGAAAAACTGCTGCACCTCGCTGAATGATGAGGTTTGTCATGGCATTCCTTCGGAGGATATCATTCTTAAGGAAGGAGATATCATAAATGTTGACTGCTCTACCATTTATAAGGGATATTTTTCGGATTCCTCGAGAATGTTCATAATAGGCGAGACCACACCTGAGAAAAAGAAGCTTGTGGAAGACGTTAAGAAATCGGTAGAAATCGGACTTGCAGAGGTTAAGCCCTGGAAATTTTTGGGAGATATGGGCTCTGCCATAAATGAATTCTGTAAATCACAGGGATATTCAGTTGTAGAGGAAATCGGAGGACATGGCTGCGGACTTCAATTTCACGAGGAGCCTTGGGTAAGCTTTGTTTCAAAGCCGAATACCGAGATGCTTATGGTTCCCGGTCTGTGTTTCACTATCGAACCTATGGTAAACATGGGTGAGCGTTATATCTACGAGGATGAAGATAATGGCTGGACCATCTATACCGAAGACGGAAGCCCTTCGGCACAGTGGGAGGTACAGCTTGTCGTAACCGAAACAGGCTACGAGATATTATCATATTAAAAAATAGGAGACGAAGAAAATGAGCCTGATGAAATTACCCGGCAGCTACAAAAGCGAAATGAACATCATTGAAACCGAGATTGCCATCAAAGAGGTAAAGGACTACTTCGAGAGAGCAATAGCCAATGAGCTGAATCTTACCAGAGTTTCAGCACCTCTTTACGTAAAGCCTGAAACCGGTCTTAATGATAACCTGAACGGCGTGGAGAGACCTGTTGCTTTCGATATAAAGGATGTTGGCTGCAATGTTGAGATCGTTCATTCACTTGCAAAGTGGAAGAGATTTGCCTTGAAAAACTACGGATTCAAGGCAGGTGAAGGTCTTTACACAGATATGTATGCTATCAGACGTGATGAGGAAACTGACAATTTACATTCCCTTTACGTCGATCAGTGGGACTGGGAGCGCATTATCGAAAAGAGAGAGCGTACCTACAATACACTCATAAGCATGGTAAATCATGTATATACCGCGATAAAATCAACGGAGGATTATCTTGCGGCAAAATATGATTTTCTTACTCCTATTCTTCCAAATAATATTACCTTTATAAGCACGCAGGAGCTTGAAGATGCTTATCCGAACTTAAGCCCCAAGGAAAGAGAATATGAGTATGTAAAGAAATATGGTGCCATATTCCTTACCCAGATCGGCGACAAGCTTGCTTCGGGCAAGCCGCATGACGGAAGGGCTCCTGACTATGATGACTGGAAGCTTAACGGTGATATCATCGTTTATTATCCGGTTCTTGACTGTGCATTTGAGATTTCATCTATGGGTATCAGAGTTGATGCTGAAGCTTTGGCTGAGCAGCTTAAAAAGTGCGGCTGCGAGGAGAGGGCAGAGATGCAGTTTCAGAAAATGGTTCTTAATGATGAACTTCCCTTTACTGTAGGCGGCGGTATCGGTCAGTCGAGAATATGTATGTATTTCCTGAGAAAAGCCCATATCGGCGAAGTTCAGTCCTCTGTATGGAAGGATGAAGATATAGAAGAATGTAAAAAAGAGGGCATTCAGCTTCTGTAATCATAATTTGTCAGATAAAAAATCGCATTGTTCACAATGCGATTTTTTGTTTAAATTAAATATATGACAAGCGGTTGACATTCGTATTTTGCATAAAAAAGATAAATTTGATGTTTTTAAAAAATGCAATTTGGTAAAATGCAAAAAAATCGTAAGATAATTAACTTTGTGTCGAAAAAATCGATATTGACTGATTTTGCTCAAAGGGTATAATAAACAGAAAGAATGCAGCGAATTGTATGATATTAGAAACAAAAGATTCATTATCATGACAATAGGCGGATTTAGGGGGTTAAGGATACTTTTTGAAGGACGTTTTATTTTTTATCATGGAGGTAGTTTTCTATGCGCAAACGTCATATTAAATTGAGCCCACAGCAGGCAAAAGAGTTCGTTACAACAAGTTCAAAATGCAGTTTTGATATCGATGTATTCTACAACAGAGTCATCATAGATGCAAAGTCGATGCTTGGTGTACTCGGACTTGATTTTACAAAGACCCTTACTGTACAGTATCAGGGTTATGACAGAAACTTTGAACAGATGATTGAAAAATTCGCAGTTGCATAAGAGTTATAGTGAATAGGAGTATAAGTAATGACGAAGGCTTTCGGTGATGACAGTTTCCCCCTGTCGTATCCCGAAAGCCTTTTGCCGTTCAATTGAAGAAAGGTGGGATTTTATGAAAATTAAAGATAATCTTGTACTTATCGGTATGCCGGCATCGGGAAAGAGCACAGTGGGCGTAATACTTGCAAAGGTAATGGGAAAGAACTTTATAGATGCTGACATTGTCATTCAGAATCAGACAGGGAAGAAATTAAGCGAAATAATCGAGGAAGAAGGGGTTGACGGCTTTGTAGAGGTCGAAAACAGGATTAATTCTTCGATTAATGCAGAGAATGCAGTAATATCCACAGGCGGAAGTGCTGTTTACGGAAAAGAGGAAATGGAGCATTTCAGGGAAACCGGCACGATAATCTACCTGCAGGTTGACTTTGAAACACTTAAGACAAGGCTTGGAAACATCAAAGAACGTGGTGTTGTCGTAAAGAAGGGACAGACGCTTAAGGATATCTATGATGAACGTATTCCACTCTATGAAAAATATGCGGATATCACAATAGATGAAGCAGACAAAAACATTGAGGATATAATAGACGAAATTATAAAAAGACTATAAAAATAGCTGCAAATATGGTATGATAGGGTTTGATGAAAAACTATAAATTGTGTAAGGATGTTGAGAACCTGCTTCAGCCTTATCTGGAAAACAAACTTAATATCGAGCAGCTGCGGCTGCTGAATAGACATGTAAAAGAATGCCCTGACTGTTATGATGAGCTTGAGATCAGATATCTTTTGGTTGAGGGACTCAACCGGCTTGAAGACGGAGAGACCATCGACCTGCAGAAAGACCTTGATAACAGGCTTTATAAAAGCAGCCAGAAGGTGCTGCTGGCTGACAGAATGCAGGCAATAGTTTTTATATTGGAAGGTGTTGCCGCTTTTCTTACACTTGTAAATATTATTGTATTTTTTTTCTTATAAAGGACACTTGCAAGACATATGAGCGATAAAATACTTCTGATTGACGGACACTCTATGATGCATCGCGCTTTTTACGGTGTACCTGATCTGACAAATTCATCCGGTATTCATACGGGTGCCATCTTCGGATTTTTCAATATTTTATTCAAAATTTTAGACGACGAAAAGCCCCATTACCTGACTGTGGCTTTTGATGAGCACGCGCCTACTTTCAGGCATGAAATCTTTGCGGAATACAAGGGCACAAGAAAGCCCATGCCTGAAGAGTTGAGAAGTCAGATACCGCTTGCGCGTAAGCTGCTTGAACTTATGGGCATCAAGGTTGTCTCAAAGCCGGGCATAGAGGCTGATGATATTCTCGGAACCATATCAAGGCTGGCAGAGAAAAAAGGCATTCAGTCAGTGATCGTATCAGGGGACAGAGACCTTTTACAGCTTGTAACCTCCGATGTGACGCTGCTTCTTCCGAGAACCGTCAAGGGTCAGACTACGACGGAAAGGTTTACTCCTGAGAAGGTAAAGGAAGAGTATAAAGTTGATCCAAAGGGGATAATCGACCTGAAAGCACTTATGGGTGACTCCTCCGATAATATTCCGGGAGTTCCCAAGATTGGCGAAAAGACTGCTACGGAGCTTCTTGTTACCTATGGCGACCTTGCCGGGGTTAAAGAGCATATAGACGAAATAAAGAAAAAAAGCATAAGAGAATCGCTTCAGCAGCATTTTGACCTTGCGGAGCTCAGCTATACGCTTGCCACGATAAATACGGAAGCTGAATTTGACTACGAGATAGAGGATGCGGAATTTAAGAATCTGGCTAACGACGGGGCTCTTGCGTTATTAAAGGAGCTTGAACTTAAAAATCTGACTTCAAGGCTTGGTGTCTCTCAGCAGGAGCTTGAAAGCGAGAAGAAAAAGGACTTTATAACCCTTGAGGAATTGGGTGAGGTTGAAAGCTTATTCTCAAAGCTTGAAAAATCTGCGAAAACAGGTCTTGCAGTAGCCTTTGATAAGACGGAAATAAGCAGTATCGCTTTAGTTTCGGAAGAAGGATATTATAAAATAGAGCCTGCGGGCTTTGTTACGTCGGATTATCTGAAAGACAGGCTAACGAAGCTTATAGAAAATACGGAAGGCGTTATTTATACAACAAGAGCTAAAGATATTTATAAAAATCTTGAAGCAGGTTCGTCCGATAAGCTCATAGATATAGAGCTTCAAATGTATGTCATCGACCCTTTGAGAAACAGCTATGACATTTCTGAAGATACGGAAACTGCTGCGGTTGAAGCTTTTGAAAAGGGTGAGAATTTATCCGGGACGATAGAAAAGAACGGGATGAAGGAGCTTCTGCTGAATATAGAGCTTCCGCTTGAAGAAGTGCTCGCAGAGATGGAAGCCGAGGGAATAGCCATCAGGAAAGAGATTCTGACCGGGTTCAGCGCAACTCTTGCACAGCAGATAGAAAGTCTTGAAAAGAAAATACATACTGCGGCAGGGGAAGAATTTAATATAAATTCGCCCAAGCAGCTTGGAGTGATACTTTTCGAGAAAATGGGACTAAAGGGCGGCAAGAAGACAAAGACCGGATATTCGACGGCAGCCGATGTTCTCGAAAAGCTGGCACCTGAAGTTCCTTTTGTTAAAGACGTTCTTGAATACAGGACTCTTGCAAAGCTTAAAGCGACTTATGCTGACGGACTTACAGCATTTATTGATGAGGGCGGCAGAATACATTCCAGCCTGAACCAGACGATAACTGCAACGGGCAGGATAAGTTCGGCAGACCCGAACCTTCAGAATATACCTGTCAGGACGGAGCTCGGAAGAGAGCTCAGAAAGGCATTCGTGCCAAAGGAAGGCTGGAGCTTCACAGATGCCGACTATTCACAGATAGAGCTGAGAATACTTGCGGCGATGTCAGGTGACGAAAAGCTGATAGAGGCTTACAACAAAGAAGAGGATATCCACGCTATCACAGCCTCAGAGGTATTCCACGTGCCTTTCGAAGAAGTCACTCCTGAGCTCAGACGGAATGCAAAGGCTGTGAATTTCGGAATTGTCTACGGAATAAGTTCTTTCGGTCTGAGTCAGGGACTTTCGATAAGCAGGAAAGAGGCTTCCGAATATATAGAGAAATATTTTGAAACCTATCCCGGAGTCAAGGATTTCCTTGACAGGCTTGTATTTACTGCAAAGGAAAAGGGCTATGCTGAAACGCTTTATGGCAGACGGAGACCTTTACCGGAGCTTAAGTCGTCAAATTTCATGCAGCGTTCCTTCGGGGAAAGAGTTGCAATGAATGCGCCTATACAGGGAACTGCTGCCGACATTATAAAGATTGCCATGATAAGGGTTTTCAGGCGGCTTAAGGAAGAAGGACTGAAATCAAAGCTTATCCTCCAGATACATGATGAACTGCTTGTGGAAACTGCATCGGGTGAGGAAAAGGCAGTGGAAAGCATTCTCAGGGAGGAAATGATGGGGGCGGCAGAGCTTAAGGTACCCCTTGAAGTAGAGGTAAAGAACGGTAGGAACTGGGACGAGGCACACTGAATATGAAAATTATAGGGATAACCGGCGGTGTGGGTGCCGGAAAATCTGTGATAATGGATTACTTGATGCGGAATTTCAATGCAAAGGTGGTCAGGGCAGATGAGGTAGCACACCTTGTCACACAGCCCGGGAAAGCCTGCTATATGCGTCTTGTGAGTCTTTTGAATGACGATATACTGAAAGAGGACGGAAGCATAGACAGGCAGAAGATGGCCCGCAAGATATTTAATGACAAGGGACTTCTCTCATCGGTGAATGCCATCATTCATCCGGCTGTCAGGGAATATCTTATGAACGACATCGAGCGGGAAAAAGAGCTTGGAAAACGTGATTATTATTTTCTGGAGGCCGCACTGCTCATAGAAGAAGGTTATGAACAGGTATGTGATGAACTCTGGTATGTATACGCATCCGACGAAGTGAGGAGAAATCGCCTGAAGGAGTCAAGGGGCTATTCGGATGAAAGGATTGAGAGCATTATGAGGAACCAGCTCAGTGACGATATGTTCAGACGGCACTCGAGAGTGGTCATAGATAATTCGGGGACATTAGAGGAGAGTTTCAAACAGATTGAAGGGGTAATCAATGGTTAATGACAAAAACAGAATAACAGAGCCGCTGGTATACGGACTCGATATCGGAACAAGAAGCATTGTTGGAACTGTGGGCTATGAGAAGGACCACAAATTTCACGTTATCGGAATGCAGTCAAGAGAGCATGATGCGAGAGTCATGCTTGACGGACAGATTCACAAGATAGAAGGCGTTGCTAACGAAATAAAAGAGGTAACCTCGATTCTGGAGGAAAGGCTCGGACGCCCTCTTGATGATGTGTGTATCGCAGCGGCAGGACGTGTGCTCAGAACGGTAAATGTCCATGTTGAGAAGATTTTCGATGAGGAAAGAGACGTAACGGCGGAGGATATTTATTCGCTGGAGCTTCAGGGCGCACAGCAGGCTTATTCTGAATTTGAGAAGAATAATGACTTAAGGATACATTTCTATTGCGTAGGTTATACGGTAGAGCACTATTTCCTGAATGATTATCAGATGAGCAGCCTTGAAAACCATAAGGCTGAGAAAATCAGTGCCGACATTATAGCGACCTTCCTTCCTGACGAAGTCGTTGACGGTCTTTACAAGGCTGTGGGAATGGCGGGCTTAAGAGTTGCAAATCTCACGCTGGAACCTATCGCGGCAATGGAGGTAGCGATACCCGAATCCTATAGAATGCTTAATATCGCACTGGTGGACGTTGGCGCGGGGACAAGTGATATCTGCATTACCAAGGATGAGACAATCATAGCCTATGGAATGATACCGAGTGCAGGCGACGAGATAACGGAAGTTATTGCGAAGGAATATCTGGTAGAGTTTAATGTTGCAGAGCAGATAAAGAGAAAGGCATCCCTTGAAGAGCCCATCGTTTTCATCGACATTATGGGAATCGAGCAGACTGTCCAGCCCGAAGAGGTTAAGAAGACGATTGAGCCCTGCATAAAGAGCATGACAAAGGAGATAGCCGACAGGATAAAGAAGCTCAACGGTGGAAAGAGTGTAAGTGCCGTATTCGTTGTAGGAGGCGGCGGAAAGGCTCCCGGCTTCACAGAGGGGCTTGCAAAGAGACTTGATATCAATCCGCAGAGGGTAGCTGTCAGGGGCGAAGAGGTGCTTAAAGCAATTGACTTCAAGGTTGATGTGAAGCAGGATTCGCTTCTTGTAACGCCTATCGGTATCTGCCTGAACTTCTACAACATGAAGAACAACTTTATCTTCCTCGACTTTAACGGCGAGCAGATAAAGCTTTATGATAATTCAAACTTAAGAATCTCGGATGCGGCAATGCAGGCAGGCTTCTCAAACGAAGACCTTTTCCCGAAGCGCGGAAACGAGATACGTTTTACCATGAACGGAAAGACGGAGGTAAGACGCGGAGACCCCGGAGAAGCTGCAGTGATAAAGCTCAACGGAAAGCTTGCTACCCTTTCGGAAAAGGTAAAGGCAGGCGACAGCATAGAGATTACCCCGTCAACAGCAGGAGCACCGGTCGTTGTGCCGCTTGAAAAGCTGCCGGGATTTTCGGATTCTATAAGCGTAAATATCAATAAGCAGCTGCTCACGCTTCCTAAATTCGCTCTTGTAAACGGTTTTATGAAGAACGGTTACTACGAGGTTCAGGACGGCGATCAGATAGAGATGAGGAAGTTCTACACAGTAGAGCAGATACTTGATTTCATGGATGTCCAGCTTGAGGAAGGCACTGAAATCTATGTAAATCATGAGATTTCTTCACCGCTTACAGAGGTTTATGATAATTTTACCGTCGAATGGACCTTGAAGGACCAGCAGCCTACGATTCGCTCAGCGGCAGATATAGAGGTAAAGGAAGAGCCGCAGGGCTTCAGTAAGGAAGAAGCCGAGGCATCTGTAAAAAGGATGATGGAGGCTGTAAACAAGGCTGAGGAAGCACTTAATTCTTCTCCAAATGTTCAGCGTACAAATGAAATACCTGCGCTTGAACCGGCTGAAAAGGAGGAAGAGAAGGAAGAGAAGCCTGCTAACGAGCTAAAGGCTGAAGATGCCTTAAAGAAGCTTAAAGACAAGATTGCCGGAAAGCTTGAAGAAAAGCCTGTAAATACCGGAGATATTGAGGTTATCGTAAATAACCAGCCTGTAAGGATGACAGGAAAAGACAATTATATTTATGTAGATGTCTTTAATTATATTGATTTTGACCGTTCAACTCCACATGGTACGTCGGTTGCGACAAAGATAAACGGACGTGACGCAGAATTTGTTGAGCAGCTCCACAACGGAGACAGACTTGAGATTTACTGGAGGAATGATTGATGAGGTTTTGTTCCATTGCCTCCGGAAGCTCAGGGAACTGTGCCTATATCGGAAGTGAAGAAACGAATTTGATAGTAGATGCGGG
>CAJOPI010000064.1 GCA_905236275.1 uncultured Lachnospiraceae bacterium
GAAGCACCACGAAAACACGAATATTGGGTGGGATTGTGGGAGCACGAAGTGCGGAACAATCCCTGACATCACTTTTGACCTTAACATAATAATTATACTCGCGTCTGTTAAATATTGCAAAATTCAGTTGGAAGCCTGGCTGACAACTGAATTGTAACTTTTGCATCAAGCTACTGTAATTTAGTGGTTTTTTCTGTTATAATTTTTTTGAAACAACGTGTTTAAGGAGAGGAGAACTTGAAATGGTCAGACCGTCACTGGAGGAGGTCAGACAGGTTGCCGAAAAGGGAGAGTACAAATGCTTTCCTGTGAGTGCGGAACTGCTGTCTGACAGGAGAACACCGATTGAACTCTTGAAAATTCTTAAGAATATGTCAGCTCATGTATTCATGCTTGAATCAGCAGAGGCTCATGAACAGTGGGGACGATACAGTTTCTTGGGCTATGACCCCAAACTCCTTATAAAATGCAGGGCAGGAGAATTCAGCATCGGGGATGAGACATATAAGAACGACAGACCGGAGGATGCTATAAGGCAGATATTATCTGAATATACGAGCCCGAAGATAGAGAGCCTTCCGCCGTTTACGGGAGGACTTGTCGGATACTTTGCCTATGATTATATAAAATATGCCGAGCCGAGTCTGAGACTTGATGCGAAAGACGACGAGGGCTTTAACGATCTTGACCTCATGCTTTTCGATAAGCTGATTGCTTATGATAATTACCGTCAGAAGATAGTTCTCATAGTTAATATAAATCTTGATGATTACGAGAATAATTATAAAAAGGCGTGCGAAGAAATCAGGGAAATGAAGGAACTTATCGATAAGGGCAGTCCGGCGGAAGACAGCTCCGGCCACTTAAAGAGCGAGGTTAAGCCGCTTTTCGATAAGGAAGCTTACTGTGAAATGGTAAGGAAGGCTAAAGAGCATATCAAAGAAGGAGACATTTTCCAGATAGTTCTTTCGAATCGTCTGGAGGCGGAGTTCGAAGGAAGCCTGCTGGATACCTACAGGATACTGCGAACACTCAATCCTTCTCCCTATATGTTCTACTTCTCCGGAAGTGATATGGAGGCAGCGGGTGCTTCCCCCGAAACACTTGTAAAGCTCGAGGACGGCATACTCCATACCTTCCCTCTTGCGGGAACAAGACCAAGGGGAAAGACAAGGGAAGAGGATGAAGCGCTGGAAAAGGAGCTTCTTGCCGACCCTAAGGAGATTGCGGAACACAGTATGCTCGTAGATCTCGGAAGAAACGATCTGGGAAAGATAAGCAGTTTCGGCAGCGTAAAAGTCGAGAAGGCATATGAGGTACAGCGATACTCTCATGTAATGCATATCGGCTCTACCGTCAGGGGCGAAATACGTGAGGACTGTGATGCAATGGATGCGATAAATGCGGTCCTGCCGGCAGGTACATTGAGCGGTGCGCCTAAAATAAAGGCATGCCAGCTTATCAACGACCTCGAAGACTGTAAGAGGGGAATTTACGGAGGGGCTTTCGGATATTTGAGCTTCACCGGAAACCTTGATACCTGCATTGGTATCAGACTTGCCTATAAGAAAAATAATAAGGTCTTCGTTCGAAGCGGCGCGGGTATCGTTGCAGACTCCGTACCGGAGAAGGAATACCAGGAGTGCATAAACAAGGCGGCAGCGGTAGTTAAGGCATTGGAGGAGGAGATAGTATGATAGTTCTTATAGATAATTATGACAGCTTCTCCTACAACCTTTATCAGATGATCGGAGAGCTTGAACCGGACATAAAGGTTCTGAGAAACGACGCTCTGAGCGTTGAAGAACTTGAGAAAATGGCACCTGACGCAATAATCCTTTCACCCGGTCCCGGACGACCGGAGGATGCAGGAATCTGTATAGAAACTGCAAAAAAGCTTTCAGGGAAAATCCCGATACTCGGTGTATGTCTCGGACATCAGGCAATCTGTAAGGCATTCGGAGCAACCGTCTCCTACGCAAAAGAGCTGATGCATGGAAAACAGTCGGAGGCAGAAGTAGATACCGATTCCCCGATATTCAAGGGATTTGAAAAGAAAATAAAAGTCGGAAGATACCATTCCCTCGCCGTCCTCGAAGAAACGCTCCCTAACGAGCTTAAGGCAATAGCAAGAACTGCCGACGGAGAAATAATGGCAATCCAACACGAGACCCACCCGACCTTTGGTGTCCAGTTCCATCCCGAGTCAATCCTGACCCCCGACGGCGCAAAAATGCTGAGTAATTTCCTACAACGTCACGTATAGACAAACCGGAGGTGACTATGAAGAAAAAATTACGGAAATGCGGTGTGCTTATGCCGGTGTTTTCCCTTCCTTCCAAATACGGAATAGGATGCTTTTCAAAAGAAGCTTATGACTTCGTTGATGCACTTCAGGCGGCGGGACAATCCTGCTGGCAGCTTCTTCCGCTGGGACCTACCAGCTATGGCGACAGCCCTTATCAGTCATTTTCAACCTTTGCCGGAAATTCGTATTATATCGATCCGGAAACACTTATAAAAAAAGGCTGGATCAGTAAAAAAGAATGCGACAGCTACGACTTCGGAAAAAACAGTCAGAAGATAGATTACGGCAAGGTCTGGGATAACAGATTCAAACTGCTGAAAAAAGCTTTTGAGAACAGTAAGATAGAGAAAAATCCTGAATTCAAAAAATTCGTAAAAGAAAACAGTGACTGGCTTGAAGACTTCGCCCTCTATATGTCGATCAAGGCGGATAACGATAACAGGGCATGGTCTGAATGGGATGAAAAGCTGAAACGCCGCGAAGAAAAGGCAATGAAAGAAGCGAAGATAAAATTCGCCCGCGAAATAGTCTTTTACGAATTTCTTCAGTTTGAATTTCTGGAAGAATGGAAGGCATTAAAGAAATATGCAAATGAAAAGGGCATAGAGATAATCGGGGATATACCGATCTATGTTGCCTTCGATAGTGCCGATGCATGGGCGAATCCGGAGCTTTTCTGGTTCGATGAAGACTGCAATCCCGTAGCGGTTGCAGGATGCCCGCCCGATGCCTTTTCCGCTACCGGACAGCTCTGGGGCAATCCCCTTTACGACTGGGAATATCAGAAAAAAACAGGCTATGCCTGGTGGATCAAGCGATTGGCAAAATGCTTTGAGCTGTACGACAGAGTGCGTATAGACCATTTCAGGGGCTTCGATGCCTTCTACTGCATACCCTTCGGAGCAAAGGATGCCATAAAGGGAAAGTGGAAGAAGGGTCCCGGCTATGCTCTTTTTGCAGAAATGAAAAAGCAGCTTGGTGACAGACCGGTCATTGCGGAAGATCTTGGTTTTCTCACGCCGTCTGTCCTGAGACTTGTTGCCAGAACAAAATATCCCGGTATGAAGGTGCTTCAGTTTGCTTTTGATTCAAGGGATGATTCCGATTATCAGCCGCACAATTATAACAGCAATTGTGTTGTATATACGGGAACACACGATAATGAGACCACCCGGGGATGGCTCGATTCCATCTCACCTAAGGACAAGGCTTATGCCCTTAAATATCTTCATCTTGAAGAGACAAAGGAAGAAGACCTTACCTGGGAATTTATCAGGGCTGCATATATGAGCGTGGCAGATCTTGCAGTCATACCCATGCAGGATTTCCTCAATCTCGGCTCGGAGGCAAGGATAAACCAGCCGTCAACATTAGGCAAGAATTGGCAGTGGAGGATGAAGAAATCAGCCTTCAGCAAAAAGCTTCAGAAGCGTATGAAAGACATGGCAAAGCTTTACGCAAGGTAAAGTTCCATAGACTTATTTATGAATGAGATAAGCATGAAAAACTACGTAGTATTTGATCTGGAATGGAATCAGGGTTCCCCGCTTACGGAAAATCCGAATATTCCTTTTGAAATATTGGAGATCGGGGCCGTAAAGCTCGATAAAGACAAAAATATAGTGGATACCTTTAATGAGTACGTGCATCCGCAGGTTTATAAAAAGATGAACTTCATGACCCAGCAGGTGATACATCTGGACATGGAGGAGCTTGAAGATGCAGAGATTTTTCCCCATGTTGTAAAGCGTTTCCTGAAATGGTGCGGGGAGGACTATATTTTCTGTACATGGGGAAATTCCGACCTGACCGAGCTTCAGATAAATATGCGTTATTACGGTATCGACCCGCTTTCGGAAGGACCGCTGAAATTCCTTGATATCCAGAAGCTTTTCAGCATTGTCTATTCCGATGGAAAAAGCCGCAAGTCGCTTGAATCGGCAGTTGACTTTATGAACATAGAGAAAAATGATATGTTTCACAGGGCTGACAGCGATGCCTTCTATACGGCGATGATACTTAAAAAGATGGGAAGGCCGGATGTGGAGGATTATTATTCGCTGGATGTATTCCACAGGCCGAAGGATGCGCAGTCGGAGGTTCATGCGAAATTCAGGACCTATTCAAAGTATATTTCAAGGGAATTTCCCTCCAAACAGGCGGCACAGAAAGAGCCGGAGGTGTCACTTCTGCGCTGTTATGTCTGCGGCGAGATAATCAGGAAAAACGTGCCATGGTTCACCCTCAACAACAAGCATTATTACTGCGTGGGAAAGTGCGAGGAGCATGGCTCGATGCGCGCAAAGCTCAGGATCAAGAAAACAGGCAATGGAAATATTTATCTTGTAAAAACTGTAAGAGCTGCCGAAAAAGAGGACATAGACGAGCTTAAGAAACGCGAGCGAAAGTCGAAGACACAGGCTGCAAAGCTTGCGGCGATGGAGCAGAAGACAAGAGGACGGAACCGCAGGAAATCTAAAAGAAAGTGAATTAAGAAAAGGAAATGAGACTCAGGAATATTCCGGGAGCCAGAGAAGCAGTGGCTCAGGACAGGAGATGCATACAGAGCAGCGAGGAAACAAAGCGGGGCTGGAATAAGATATTCGGTAATGACAACCCCGTCGCTGTTGAAGTCGGTATGGGTAAGGGAAGATTTATAACCGATATGGCGATCAGATATCCGGAAATCAACTTTATCGGAATAGAAAGATACGAGAGCGTAATGATCAAGGCACTGAAAAAACTTGATGAGATGGAAAAGGAGCCTGAAAATCTGAGATTTATCCGGATGGATGCCGCCCTGATAGAACAGTATTTTGCGAAGGGGGAGGTTTCAAGGCTTTACCTGAATTTTTCGGACCCATGGCCGAAGGCAAGACATGCAAGGAGAAGACTTGAATCAAGAGAATTTTTGAAAATCTTTTCAGGGATTCTGGCAAAGGACGGGATAATAGAATTCAAGACCGACAATAAGGATTTATTCGAATTTGCCTTAGAAGAAATAGAACCGGCAGGCTGCGAGCTTCTATATGTGTCCCGCGACCTTCATGCGGACGAAGAGGAAATGAAGGAAAACGTCATGACAGAATATGAGGAAAAATTCTCAGCCAAGGGGAATCCGATATATAAGTACAAGATAAAATTTAAAGATGTCAGGGTCAAAAGTCATCAGCCACAGCAAGCTTGCTTGCTGGTGGGTGAATGACTTTATGACCCGCCCCAATATGAGTGTGAA
>CAJOPI010000065.1 GCA_905236275.1 uncultured Lachnospiraceae bacterium
AAAGATGCGGTAGTCAACAATGGCGCGGTACAGATGCAGCTTCGCGGAAATTACTATGGATTTGTAACATTTTAGATGAGATTTTTCAAATGACACTTTGTCGGGCAGGTCAAGCCAACCTGCCCGAGTTTTAATTTCTATAATATTCGCTGATTTTTTCGATATATTCCTGCGTGAGAAGCTCTTTCATGACTTTACAAGAGAGGTCGAAGGTCAGGCTGAAATTCTGAACTGTTCCGGGCAACGAATGAGCCGAATAAGTCCAAACGCCTTGCGTTGTATTTATGTGCAAATGTACCGATAAAAAAGCAAGTTTTTTTATTTGACCTTTACTGTATCCTATAACTATAATAGGGTATTGATGAATTTTAAGGAGATTTTCGAGATGAAAAAAGAAGCCAATAATTTTGCTCTGTTACCTATAGTTGTATTTCTTGTTTTATATATAGGCTGTGGGGTTTACTATGAATATCTGCGCCCGGTCGAAGGCGGCATGGGCTTTTACGTGATGAGCGTCGTGGTGGCATTTATGATTTCCCTTATCGTCGCCTTCCTCCAGAATAAAAAACTGAACTTTGATGAAAAAATTCACGCCTGCGCTATGGGTATAGGCGATGACAATATAACAGTCATGCTCTTTATTTTCCTTATGGCAGGGGCTTTCAGCGGCATCGCAGGAGCCGCCGGTGGTGTGAAAAGTACAGCAAACCTGCTTCTGAATATCATCCCCGGGCAATTCGTCCTCCCCGGAATGTTCGTAATTGCCGCATTTATGTCTATGGCTATGGGCACAAGTGTCGGAACGATTACCGTTCTCGTCCCGATAGCAGCAGAAGCTTCAAAAAACGGAAATATACCCCTTGCAATCTGTGCCGCCTCCGTCATTGGCGGTGCCATGTTCGGGGACAATCTTTCCTTTATCTCGGATACGACCATTGCTGCAACCAAGACACAGGGTGTGAAAATGAAGGATAAGTTCAGGGCAAATATCAGAATATCTCTCCCTGCCTCAATTATTACACTTTTTTTATTAACTTTCTATTCTTTCAGCTTAAATACTACAGGCATCGGAAAATTCGAATACAATATAATTCAGGCAGTTCCTTATTTCATCGTACTCGTTCTTGCACTGACGGGAATAAATGTCTTTATCGTACTCGGTTCCGGTATTCTTCTATTTGCCGCTGCCGGTGCAGTTACAGGCTCGCTCGAATTCAACTCCGCACTTACAGCCATGGGTAACGGAACTTCAGGTATGTTTGAGACCATGATCGTAACCATTCTTGTTGCTTCCATCGCATCTCTCATCAGGGAGAACGGCGGCTTCGAAGCAGTTCTGAATTTTGTCAGGAATACCTTCAAAACCCGAAGGGGCGGAATGATGGGCATAGCAATTCTTACGATGCTCATGGATCTGTCTACCGCAAACAATACTGTCGCTATCGTAATGGCAGGATCTATCGCAAAGCAGATAAGTACGGAATACAAAATCGAGCCCGCAAAAACGGCCTCGATTCTTGATATCTGTTCCTGTGTTATGCAGGGAATTATCCCCTATGGTGCACAGCTTTTGATTGCCGCCGGATTGAGCGGTATCAGTGCCATTGAGATTATTCCTTTTCTTTTTTATCCCTATCTCTTGTTTATCTGTCTGCTATTGTCGATTTTGTTCGATAAGATAACGCAGTCAGATTGAGTTTTTTCAAAAAACTTTTTTCCGCGCAGAAAAGCTTTTTTAAGTGCGGTCAAAAAGTTTTTTTGCGGAGCTCAATCCGGCGGCTGATTTCACATAAAATTAGCGAAAACCGACGCGCCAACTACGGTCATGAGTCCTGCGACAGCGATGGAAAGGCTGCTCATCGCCCCTTCCGTTTCGCCCATCTGCATGGCGCGGGCGGTTCCAACCGCATGGGACGCGGAGCCGATTGCTATTCCCACAGCTATGGGGTCTGTAATTCTGAAAAGCTTACAGATGGCAGAGGCAAAGACATTCCCGAAAATACCGGTGACTATTATTATGGCAACAGTCAGGGTGACGTAGCCTCCGAGTTCTTCCGAGACACCCATGCCGATCGCGGTCGTTATCGACTTTGGAAGGAAAGTCACATATTCCTTGTGGTCGAGCCTGAAGATAACTGCCATGACAAATATACTCACAAGGCTTGTCACAACTCCTGAAAACACGCCGAAGATTATCGCCTTCCAGTTCTTTTTCAAAAGCTCCAGCTTTTCATAGAGCGGTACTGCGAGACAGACCGTTGCAGGTGTCAGGAAATAGCTCAGGTATTTTGCACCTTCATTATATTTTTCGTAGCTTATATTTCCTGCCTTCAGCACTATCATTGTTATTATTATCGATATCAGAAGAGGGTTAAACACCGCTATCTTAAATTTTTTCTGAAGGGCATAACCGATCGCATAGGCGAGGAAGCTGATTGCTACGCCGAAAAATACAGCATTTTCAAGCATTTCAGACATTTTTCTCACCTCCAATACGCGAAACGAGCTGTGTCGCAAGTCCTGCCACAACCATGACAACTATCGTAGAAACTACAGTCATTATAAGATATGGTATCAGATTTCCCTTTATCACTCCCCAGCTTTCCAAAAGTCCGACTGCCGCCGGTATAAACATGAGCGGCATTATCTCTATCAAAAATACCGAGGTCTCTTTCACGTCCGAAAGCTTTACAAGTCCGCAGCAAAGAAGCACGAAGAGTATCACCAGCCCGTATATGCTTGCAGGCACCGGAAGCGGAAGAAGCTTATTTAAGACTTCACCGATAAACGAAATGAAAATAATAATTCCAAACTGTTTTAAGTATTTCATAGCTATCACTCCTTAGGAACTGTTGCAAAATATTAGATCAAAACAAATTTTAGAACTACTATTTTCTTATGTCAAATTTATTCGTTCAGCTTCTGCCATACCAGATCTGCAAATATCCTGTGTGAATTATTTTCATGCTGCACCTCCGTATCGTACTTATCTTGCAATAATGATGCAGCACCTTTGTCTCCCCGTCTAAGGAACTGTAGATAAATAACTTATGCACACTTGC
>CAJOPI010000066.1 GCA_905236275.1 uncultured Lachnospiraceae bacterium
CAGCGATTTATTAAGGTACTCTCCAAACATCAGTAATATCCAAGGCTCCAGATGACTCTGGAGCTTTTTTTGTGATTAGGTTAGGTCGTGAACAGTAACGTTTTGAGAAATAGTTTGAGAAATAGTTGGTAAAATTGTATTGCATTTTATACTATCCCATGATAAAATGACAGCAAGTTAATAAAAACACGACGTGTTACTGGTAATGCAGGCAAGATCGAATTGATAATCCGAATTTCGTTTCGGGTTTATTAGTTCGGTCTATTTTTTTTTATTAAAAGGGAGGGACTGTAAATGGATTACAGAAAAGTTGCTGCCGATATAATTGAGAATGTCGGTGGAAAGGAAAACGTAAAGAACCTGACGCATTGTTTTACAAGACTGCGTTTCGTTCTGAAAGATGAAAGCAAGGCAAAGAAGAACGTGGTAGAGCAGCTTGAGGGTGTCATACAGGTAGTTCAGGCGGGCGGTCAGTTTCAGGTTGTATGCGGCGCAAAGGTCGAGAAGATTTTTGACGAGGCAATAAAAATGGTTGGAGATATAGAAGGCTCCGACGAGGGAGAAGTGAACGTCGGAAATCTTATCCTGCAGAAAATATCGGAGATATTCACGCCGATAGTGCCTGCAATAGCGGCAGCGGGACTTATCAAGGGTCTTTTGTCTGCGGCATCGAAAATACCGGCATTATCAACCTTTACGGCAACGGATACCTATACGATACTTACCTGCGCGTCAAACGTAATATTCTACTTCATGCCGATATTCCTTGCATTTACAGCTGCAAAGGCACTGAAATGCAATCAGGTAATAGCAATGGTGCTGGGCGGTTTCCTCTGCCACCCGACAATTGAGGGAATCATGACCGCGGCTGACGAAAGCGGAGCCCTGACGCAGTCCACGATATTCGGGCTTCCCGTTATTAAAAAGGCGTTCACGATGGGAGAGTCAACAAAGGTTTTCAGCTATGTTGAGTCGGTAATCCCCATCATACTCTGCGTAATAGCTTTGAGCTTTTTGGAAAAATGGCTTAAAAAGGTTATTCCGGAGATACTTCAGATAATCCTTGTGCCCGGTATCTGTATCATAGTCATGGTTCCGGTTGCACTTGTTGTTTTAGGACCTGTCGGAATTTATGTCGGATACTTTATACAGTGGCTTTACAGCTCGCTTTACGGCTTCAGCCCTCTCCTTGGAGGAATAGTTGTAGGCGGTCTCTGGGGCGTATGCGTTATCTTCGGAGCACACAGGGCACTGCTTCCTATCGGATTAAACGATGTAGCGATCAGCGGTACAAATACACTTATGTGCTTCGCAGGCTCGGCTAACTTTGCACAGGCAGGGGCAGCTCTCGGAGTAATGCTTAAGTCAAAAAATGCCGAAACAAAGCAGGTTGCAGCAGCAGGTTCACTTTCGGCATGGCTCGTTGGCGTTACCGAACCCGCAATCTACGGTGTAAACTTAAGGCTTAAAAAACCCATGGTCTGCGCGGTAATCGCCGGTGCAATGGGCGGTGCCGTAATGGGTATCGGACACGCTGTAAATACAGGCTTTGCAAATAATGGTATACTTACGATAACAACCTACTATGGTGAGGGCACAAGCTTCGCACAGTTCATGGCATATCTTATCGGTATCGCGGTTTCCTTCGTGGGTGCGGCAGTTCTTACTTATATTGTTGGTTTCGAGGAGACAGAAAAAGGGCTGGGTTCAAAGACATATGCAGAGAAAAATTATATAGAGGTAAGCGCATCAGGTGCGGACATAAAGCTTCCGTCTCCGGCAGAAGGAAAGGCAGTAAACCTTTCAGAAGTCAATGATGATGTATTTTCTTCAGAGGCATTGGGAAGGGGAGTTGCGATAATTCCCACAAAAGGCGAGATAGTTGCTCCCGAAGACGGAGAGCTTACGGTGCTTTATCCTGCGCTTCATGCAATGGGACTGACACTTTCAAACGGTGTCGAGCTGCTTATCCACATAGGAATAAATACCGTTGAGTTGAATGGCGAAGGCTTCATGAAATTTATCGAGCAGGGAAGCCACGTTAAAAAAGGTGAGAAAATAGTTGCTTTTGATATAGACAAGATAAAGGCAAAGGGCTACGACCCTACGGTCATGGTAATCGTTTCAAACAGTCTTGATTATGCCGGAGTAACGGCAGTTCCGAGCGAGAAGGTCGCAGCCGGACAGGAGATAGTTTATATAAAAAAATGAGGTGATGTTAATGAACAGTTTTCCAAAAGATTTTCTCTGGGGGGCAGCTTCGTCTGCTTTCCAGATAGAAGGTGGCTGGGACGAGGACGGCAAAGGCATGAGCGTTGCCGATTTCAATTCCTTCAAGCGTTCGGACAGGCAGGCTGACAGTAAGGTTGCCAGCGATTTTTACCATCATTGGAAAGAAGACATCGCCCTCATGAAAGAGATGGGGTTGAAGGCTTACCGTTTCTCAGTATCATGGGCGAGGATAATTCCCGATGGTGACGGGGAGATAAACCGGAAGGGAATTGATTTTTATAATAATGTCATCAACGAACTTCTTGCAAACGATATCCTCCCTCTTATGACGCTTTATCATTTTGACCTGCCCTATGCATTGGTTGAGAAATATAACGGATGGGAAGCAAGGGACTGCGCTTATGCTTTCGAAAGATATGCACGCGTATGTTTTAAGGAATTTGGAGACAGGGTAAAGCACTGGCTTGTTCATAATGAACAGAATCTTATGATAAGGGTTGATGAGCGCATGAACATTAATGAGCCCGACGCATGGAAAGCAGATAAGATACGTGCACAGATGGATTACCATATGTTCCTTGCACATGCGCTTACGGTGAATGCCTGTCATGAAATGGTTGAGGGCGGTAAGGTAGGACCTGCGGTGTCCTCGACCTGCACCTATCCTCTGACAAACAGGCCGGAGGACGTATGGGCGGCGAAGATGAACGACTACTTCAAGACGGAATACTGCCTTGATATGCACTATTACGGGGAGTATTCAGGCTTATATATGCGCTATCTCAGGGAGAGAAATATCGTTCCCGAAATGAAGGGCGAAGACAGGGAGCTCTTAAAAAGCGCAAAGATGGATTTTATCGCGCTCAACTATTACAGGACTTTATGCGCAAGCTATCTTCCTGAAGATGATGAGCATCCGAAGGGGTCAAGGGTATACCGCGGAAACGAGGTTGACTTCGACCAGTATGGTTATTGCAGGGATGAAAAGAATGAGAACCTGAAAGCAAGTGAGTACGGCGCACAGATCGACCCGATGGGACTCAGAATAGTTTTAAATAATTATTTTGCAAAATACCATTTACCCCTTATAATAACAGAGAACGGACTTGGAACTCCGGACACTGTAACTGAAGACGGAAAGATTCATGATGATTACCGCATCGATTACTTAAAGGGACATATAGAGGCTATGGCTCTGGCGATAGAGGACGGGGTTGACCTGAGGGGCTACTGCCCATGGTCGGTTGTAGACCTCCTGAGTTCGCATCAGGGCTTCAGGAAGCGCTACGGTTTTATTTACATAAACCGGGAGGATATGGATCTGAAAGACCTTGCGCGCATTCCGAAGGACAGCTTCTACTGGTATAAAAAAGTCATTGGCAGCAATGGTGAAGAGCGGTAAAATACAGGACTGACTATGAGAATCGTAAAAGTGCTCAACAATTCCCTGATACTTGCATTAGATGACGAGGGAAACGAAAACATACTTATGGGTAAGGGAATTGGCTTCCATAAGGCTACCGGGTACGAGTTGAAAAAGGACGAGGTTGAGAAGGTCTTCGTCCTTAAAGACAGGGCTGTTTCAAGAAGCATTATTCGTCTTGCGGCAGATACGGACAGTGTGTATTTTGAGATAAGCAAGAGTGTGATAGATTATGCGAAACGTACACATCACATGGAGCTTATGGATCATATTTACCTGTCGCTTACGGATCATATAGCTTATGCGGTGAAACGCTGCGAGAGCGGGATAGTTCTGCCTAATTTTTATTCCCAGGACATGAAGCGTTTTAACCCGAATGAATATGATGTGGGAAAATGTGCGATCATGCTCGTGGAGCACGAAAAGGGAGTAAAGCTGCCCGAAGACGAAGCGGGGAATATCGCATACCATTTCATAAATGCCCAGGTCAACAATCCTTATAATGAGCAAAACCGCAGGATAAGCAGGATTACAGAAGGTATCCTGAATATAGTGAAGTATTATTACCACATGGTCTATAACGAGGATAGCATAAGCTATTCCCGTTATCTGACGCATGTGCGTTTGTTTGTTCAGAGACTTGTCACAGGACAGCAGCTTCCCGAAAACGTCGAGAAGGTGCTCTATGACAGCGTTGCTTCTGCCTGTGAGTCGGAGTTTTCCTGCGTGGACGCTATCGAAGAATATATATTCAAGGAGACTTCTACGAAAATGACCGGACAGGAGAAGTTATATCTTGCAGTTCATATAAACAGGATTAGGACCAGTTCATAATTTGAGATTCTGTCAGAAACTGACCATGATTAAAATTCGTAAAAATCCCATGAAAATATTTTTATAAAACTATAAAGTTATTCGGGGCTTATGCTGATAATAAGATGTTAAGGTCAAAAGTGATGTCAGGGATTGTTCCGCACTTCGTGCAGCTCTGCATACACTCTCATATTGGGGCGGGTCATAAAGTCATTCACCCACTGGCAAGCAAGCTTGCCATGGATGATGACTTTTGACCCTGA
>CAJOPI010000067.1 GCA_905236275.1 uncultured Lachnospiraceae bacterium
GCGCTCAAGGACACGATCGAGGAAGTCAAGCAGCGCAATGCCCAAGACCTCGCCACTGCCAAGACAATCCAGGAATCGGCCTTGCCGCGCGAATTCCCTCCGTTCCCCCAGATCGACGACTTCGACATCTACGCGTCGATGAAGACTGCCAAGGAGGTCGGTGGCGATTTCTACGACTTCTTCCTTATAGACGACGACCATCTCGCAATGGTCATGGCTGACGTTTCAGGTAAAGGTGTTCCTGCTGCCCTCTTTATGGTTATTGCAAAAACACTTATCAAGAACCGTACACAGCTGACAAAGAGTTATTCTCCGTCAAAAATACTGTCCGACGTGAATAACCAGCTTTGTGAAGGAAACGAGGCGGAGCTTTTCGTAACCGTATGGCTTGCTATTTTGGAAATCTCCACAGGTAAGGGAGTTGCGGCAAATGCAGGGCACGAACACCCAGCCATCAGACGCGCTGACGGAAGCTATGAGCTCTCGGTATACCGTCACTCTCCCGCCGTTGCCACGATGGAGGACATGATTTTCAGGGAGCATGAATTCGAGATGCATCCCGGAGACAGTCTCTTTGTCTATACTGACGGTGTAACAGAAGCCACCAACGGCAGCAACGAACTTTTCGGTGAGGAAAGGCTAATAGAAGCTCTGAATAAGGCTCCTTCCGCAGAGCCAAAAGAGCTCCTTGCAAATGTCAAATCATCTATTGATGCCTTTGTTGTAGACGCACCGCAGTTTGACGACATCACAATGCTCACCATGCATTATAATGGATGAATAAAAATACTTTCGTAGTTATTGAAGCAAGCTTTTATCTAATGTATAATTATTGTGTAAAATCGACAACGTTAATTGATGTATTACGTTGCTGACTGTAAACTGTTACCAAATAAAATTACTTTCATTTAAGGAGGGTATCTTATGGAAATAAAGAAAACTCAAGACGGAAGCAAACTCAATGTTGCACTTGTGGGAAGACTTGACACAACCACCGCACCCGAACTTGAAAGCAGCCTTAAAGACGATATTGGAAGTCTCACAGAGCTTGTATTTGATTTTTCAGCACTTGAATATATTTCATCTGCCGGTCTGAGGGTTCTCCTCAGCAGTCAGAAAACAATGAACAAGCAGGGTTCGATGAAAATTACAAATGCAAACGAGACCATCAGGGATATTTTTGATGTTACAGGATTCTCAGATATACTGACTATCGAATAACCGTTGACAATACCGAAACAGATTGGAGGTCTGAAGGAATGGGGAAAAAAATTACCATAACAGCTGAAGTCGAAAAACTGGATGAGGTTCTCGGCTTTTTAGACTCGTTCCTTGAAGACTCCGGCTGTGGTATGAAAGAACAGATGCAGCTTGATGTTGCTCTTGAAGAGATGTTCGTAAATGTCGCACACTATGCTTATACTCCCCAAAAGGGCGATGTCAGCATAGAACTGGAGAGCTCGGAAGACCCTAAAGGGGTCATTGTCACCCTCTCCGACTCCGGCACACCTTACAATCCGCTTGCAAGGGAAGACCCCGACGTAACGCTTTCTGCTGCCGAACGTCAGATAGGCGGACTCGGTATCTATATGGTGAAAAAAAGCATGGACGAGGTTTTTTACGAGCATAAGGACGGAAAAAATATCTTTCGGATGAGGAAGAATTTTTAGATTGTCAAAAAAATGCTCGCCTTATATGATTCAATCATCTAAGGAACTGTAGATAAATAACTTATGCACACTTGCTTGTATATGTTATTTATCTACAGTTCCTAAGGCGAGTTCTTTTAAGCTTTTTACGCAATTGAAGTTACTTTGTAATCCTTCGCTTCTACGGCATCCGAAAGAATGCTGTCAGCTATTTCATTCGAAAGAGTCACTACAGCGGTTCCCTTCTCATGGCTGACTTCTGCGGCAGTTACACCTTCGACCGCCTCCAATGCCTTCTTAACAGTTGCCTCACAGTGAGGGCACATCATTCCCTCGATTTTCATTGTCTTTGTCATTTCTTTTTCCTCCATTCTTTCTGTGTTCTTTTGATTTATATTATTTATGATTGTCTCAAATTCTACGTCTTTCGATTTAACCCTAAGCTTTCTGTCCTTCGAACTGTCATGTATATTTATAAGATTCAGCCTGAGTGCATTCATGCAGACAGTAAAGCTCGAAAGACTCATGGCAGCCGCGCCAACCATCGGGTTCATCGTCCATCCGGTCAGTGAAATATAACAGCCTGCCGCAAGCGGGATACAGATGATATTGTAAAAGAATGCCCAGAAAAGGTTTTCATGAATGTTTTTTATTACTGCCCTACTGAGTCTTACTGCTGCACTCACATCCTCAAGGCTTGAATTCATCAATACCAGATCCGCGCTGTCAATAGCCACATCCGTTCCGGCTCCTATCGCTATTCCTATATCAGCCGAGCTGAGTGCGGGTGCGTCATTAATGCCGTCACCTGTCATTGCGGTTTTTCCGTTTTTTCTTAAAGCAGTTATAACGCCTTCCTTGCCTTCCGGAAGAACGCCTGCAACAATACTGTCTACGCCGGCAGTTTTTCCGATTGCTTCTGCCGTTTTCGCATTATCACCTGTAAGCATTACTACACGAAGCCCTAAGTTTTTCAGCTCTTCTATGGCCTTCGGACTGTTTTCACGAAGTACGTCCGCTACGGCTATTATACCTAATATCCTGTCATTTTCGGCAAATATAAGTGGTGTTTTCCCCTCTTCCGAAAGCTTCTCTGCGCTCCTTCTTATATCCTCATTTATCAGTCTGGCAATCTCAGGCATTTTTATATTTCCGCCCGCAAGCAGTCCGTTTTTATTTCTTGCAAGCAAACCCTTTCCGGGGATGTTTCTGAAGTCTGTAACCTCCGAATCAGCAATTCTGTTATTATTTGCGTAAGTCATAACTGCCTTCGAAAGCGGGTGCTCACTCTTTGCCTCAATCCCTGCCGCAGTGGTCAGAAGTTCCTCAACACTTACGCCTTCGGCCGGAACTATATCAGTGACCTTCGGCTCTCCCAGAGTAATCGTACCTGTCTTGTCGAGAGCAATATTCTCTATCCTGCCACAGCCTTCAAGTGAAGCCGCTGTCTTGAATAAAATCCCATTCTTTGCACCAACGCCGTTACCTACCATTATCGCAACCGGAGTTGCCAGTCCCAAGGCGCAGGGACAGCTTATCACAAGGACGGACACTGCTCTCGCAAGCGCAAAGCCCATCGTCTGCCCCAAAAAGATCCATACCGTAAAGGTTA
>CAJOPI010000068.1 GCA_905236275.1 uncultured Lachnospiraceae bacterium
GGCAGTTCAGGCACGTCGCTTTTCTTAACCCAGACCAATTCTCCCTCGTCACACACTGTCTGTTCGCCCTTAAAATCTTTGGAAACATACAGATACATATATTCCGTTACCTCACCGTAAACAAACGTAACAATCCCCCTGAACTCATGGCTCAGAAGCTCATATCCCGTCTCTTCTCTTACCTCGCGATAGAGGCAGTCCTCAGGGCTTTCGGAAAACTCAATCTTTCCTCCTACTCCAATCCACTTATCGTGATTTATATCGTTTTCCTTTTTGACACGATGGAGCATCAGATACTTTCCATCGCGTTCAAGATAGCACAGGGTTGTATTCAGTATTTTTTTCATGCTTCCCCTATCCTTAAATTTCTTGGCGTGTAGCATTTGTATTTAGGACAGAATCAGAACAAATCCAGCATACTTTATACATCAGCCATTTTAATAAACTTAGATAAGCTGTTCCCAGTGGCAACTGCTTTAATGCAATCGCAAGGAAAACAACGCTGGCAATATAACCTACACCGATGATAATTGAAGGAATCAGCACTTTAAAACCAAAAAACGCCATTCCCTTTACCTGCTAAGACCTAACTTAACTTTCTGCCAGACTCCCTCTCCCCAAATAATTCCCTTATTCCCTGATAAAACTCCTATCATGAGCGGAAACGCCGTCTGTATCTGATATATAACGCTCTACCCTCATATGCAGATCATACTTTTCACGTAAAGCAGCTATTTCAGCCATCATTGGAGAAGCATGATGCCTGTCTATCGCCTTTTGGTCTACCCAGCTGTCAATAAGCAGAACTGTTTCCGGCTCCCTTAATGGGAGAAAATATTCATACCTCAGATTTCCTTCTTCCTCGCGGATTCTTTCCGCTACACCGGTCTTTTCCATTTCTTCAGCAAACATACGGGCTTTTCCATTTTCTCCCATATAATACAAATTTACTGTAATACTCATCAGATCACCTCTTTCTTATATTTCAAGCTTATCAAGTACCGGATTATAGGTCTGCGCCTTCCTATCCGGATATCAATATTGTTTATATTGAGCCAGGTTACGATGTCCAGACTTTCAACGACTGCGTGGAGCGAGGCTGCATCCTGCTTTCCCTTGAATGTTGGGACAGGTTCACCCTGATGTAAAAAGCATTCCGTTAAAAGAAACATACTTAGGAACAGTTCCTTACTGCCCTTTGTCTGAAGCTCTTTTTCAATTTCCTGAAGCAGTGGATATGCCACATTTTCAGCTACGATCGGAGTTGAAAAAAGTGCATCAACATATACATCCTTTATCTCGGATATATTTTCCCAATCTTCATCAGAAAGACTATGTCCGAATGCCGCCTTTTCTTTATCAGTTTCCTCGTAGTATTGTAAAACAAGTGCATCACTGATCTGGCAGGCTTTCTTCAGCGATCCGGCAACGGCAGGTTCTTTTCCTTCCTCCAGCGTAAATTCCGAGTCATCTGTCACAAATCCTGTAAAACTTCCGTTTTTATAATCATCGGATTCCTTTACGTCTATAACTTCTTCAATCAATGCGTAATTATCAGCAAGGCTCTCAATAACAGGATCGTAGGTTTTATGCATCTCTTCATCGGCGTCTTTTGCATATTCATCAGATACATAGCCCAGAATCGGATTGAATACCGTATCCATGGTGTCAAACTCTGAATGATACTCAACGTCAATGTTGAATACCGGAAGAAGACCTGAAGCAAAGAACTTTGATGTTGCTATAGTCCTCTGTTTTGAATTGGCATATGAATAATATTATCAGCTTTGTTAACTTCTTTAGCTTCTGTTGCAGATTCCACCTCCTATTGAGATGCCCCGTCATCAGAAATAGCTTTTTCGGGTTGTTTTCCACATCCCGTTAAGCTGATAGTTCCGGTTATCATCACAAATGCAAGAATCACCGATAATACTTTTGTTTTATTCATTCTTCTCCTATCCTTAAATCTCTCACTCATGATAGATACTCCTTATCCAAGCGCAACATCCAGAACCATCATCAGAACAAATCCCAATGCGAAAGCCACTGTTCCTACATTGGAGTGATCTCCTTCGGACATCTCCGGAACCAGCTCTTCCACCACTACATACATCATGGCACCGGCGGCAAAAGCCAGTAGATAAGACAAAACAGAGACTACCGTACTTACTGCCAAAATAGTGATTAGTGCTGCGATTGGTTCTACTATACCGGAAAGAACACCACACCAGAAGGTTTTAGCCTTTGGCATTCCCTCCGCTCTGAGCGGCATGGAAACGATAGCTCCTTCCGGGAAATTTTGAAGTGCGATACCCAGCGCCAAAGCAAAAGCCGACGCCCTGCTTACACCGGTTTCTCCGGCTACCCAGCCTGCATAAACAACGCCTACAGCCATACCCTCAGGTATATTGTGGAGCGTCACTGCAAGAATCAGCTTGGTCGTACGCTTTAAGTTACTTTTTGGACCTTCTGACTGCTCATCCATATGCATATGCGGCGTTACGTTGTCCAGCAACAGCAAAAATCCTATACCGATAAGGAACCCCACAGCTGCAGGAATGAAAGATAATTTGCCCATACTTTCCGCACCATCCAGCGCAGGCTGTAATAGGCTCCAGAAAGAAGCAGCTACCATAACTCCGGCTGCAAATCCGATGAGCATGCGCTGAATACCATCGGATATTTTATCCTTTAGCACAAATACCATTGCTGCACCAAGACTGGTTCCCAAAAATGGCAATAGGATACCTGTCCATACCTGTACGCTCATATCACTCACCCCTCCTTTCTTATGATCGCCTTATCCAGTAATTTCTTTAACTGCCGCTGCTCATCCCGGTCAAGTTTCAGACACCCTTCCATCTGGCAGGGCACTTCTGTTGCCTGATTTCTCAATGCCTCTCCTGCCTCTGTAAGTTCTATAAACAGCTTTCTTTCATTCGTCTCCGGTCAGATACGTGTGATGTACCCCTGCTTTTCCATCCGCTTTAGAAGTTGGGCCAGCGTTCCCGAATCGAGATCTTCATATTGTTTGCCCTCCTTTTCTTAGCATCATTTATATCGGCACAGACAACTTATTGCTTTACGCAAAATTTGTTCGTTATTCCATGCATGACAAAGAATCAATCCATTCGTTAAAAACATCATAACTCTAAAAAACAGGTGAAATCAATAGCTTATAATCTTATTTATCCTTATAACCTTGATTCGAAAGAACTCCTCTTGAAGACCTTATTTCTGTCATAGCCGTTATAATTCTGGTGCTTGCAAAAAGATATCTGCGCGTTTCAAAAGAAAAGCAGAAAAAACAGGCGGAGCAGGAAGCCCGCAGCTGCAAGTCCGTATCATGATAAAAATACAAAACTCCGCTTACCATTATCTTTAAGCGGAGTTTTTATCATCTTTGGATTAGATGAAATATCTGCAATTGTAGGCTCTTCCATAGATTTCGCCATAGAAATCAACCAGTTCTTTAATATAATTACTGAAAGCCTTCTTAAGTGATAACTTCTCAATATTTGCATTCTTGTTTACTGCTCTGTTTACTCTTACTGAATTAATTGCTGCTGTTGTCATATTTCTCACCTCTTACTTATATAAGGAACTGCCGGTTCCTAAAATCTAATCTCTTTCTTTCGTTTACAATTGAATTATAAATCGAATCATAATATAATACTTATCAAAGAAAAAGAAAAACCAGTCAAATCTTGCAGCGTGCAAAAAAAAGAAAACACAAAGGTGGTAATATATGATTCCTTCTTTTCGTGACGAACAGAACTCATTACAGATAAAAGAACGTACATCGAGCCATTATTCACCGCACCTTCATAATTCGATTGAATTCATATATATAACTTCGGGAAGTCTTGTACTCGGAGAGGGGATTGACCTCTTTGAAATGAAAAAAGGTGATTTAGCCGTAATTTTTCCTAATGTAATTCATCATTTTCAGGTATTTTCAAAAGGCGAAAACCGCGCAATACACCTGCTTGCAAAACCTTCGCTTTTAGAAGGCTACTTAAACCTTTTAACTTCAAAACGTCCGCGAAATCCGGTGATTTCAAAAGCTGACGTTCACGAAAATATTATCTATTCCATAAAAAATCTGATGGAGCTCTCCGAATCCGATGAGACCTCGCCCGTCATCTCGAATTTACAGAGAGCCTTTATCTTGCTCATACTTTCGCGCACTTTCCCCCTGTTGGAGCTTTATGAGCGCGAGGACAACAGGATTCACGACATAGTTTACCGCGTTGTGAGCTATATAGCCATGCACTATCCCGAAGATATAAGCCTGACCTCAATTGCAAAGGATTTGGGAATAAGTCAGTTTTCCCTCTCCAGGGTCTTCTCTTCAACCTTCCATCAAAATTTCAATCATTATCTGAATAATGTACGTTTGGAATATGTTGTTGAGCAGCTCAGCGGAAGCTCGAAGGCAATTACCGATATTGCAATGGATGCCGGATTCCAGAGCCAGACAACCTTTAACCGCGTCTTTCAGGAGACCTATCATATGACTCCGAGGGAATACAGAAACGCCTTATTATAGAAATATCAAATCTTATAGTTTTCTGATATTTCGGCGGCAAGTTTCTCGTACTCCTCCCTCGGCCAGCGTTCAAAATCCTCATGATTTACATAGATTTTTCCGTATTCAGGATCGTCCTTGTACTTCGGAACCAAATGAACACAGAATTGCTTATCAACATCGCCTATTGAAAGCATTTCAATATCATCAGGATTGAAGGTTTTCTGTATTGCCTTCATAAGAGCGAAAAGGTCATTCCTGAAGGTGTTGTATTCAAGCGTTGAAAGCTTCAGAAAGCCGGTTCCCTTTTCCTTATTCACGAGCACCGCATTACCCCTGTAGGTCTGATCCCACATTAGATAAGCAATGGTCATGTTATCCTCTTTGATTATGACACCGAATTTCTTCTCATTTTCCGCCCTCTCAACCTGCCGGGACTCCTCCATGTGCTTGAAAAGCTTTTGATACCTGCGGTATTCCCGGGCTAAATCCCTGTCATTTTCATAAATATGATTCCAGATGATATCCTGCAGGAAACTCTTTATTTCAATAAGTACCATCAGCGGGTCTTCTTTTATACCGCTCATATCAATAGACCTGAATTTCGACAAAAGCTCCTGATGGCATTCCTTATGCGGCGTGATCCTCTTGTAACGGATTTCGTCCATCACACTCTCTTCTTCTTTGAAATGCCGCTCAAAATAGTCCGTAACACTATTAAAAATTTCAGTGACCTGATTTTCTTCAAGCCCCTTATCCTTCATCAGTTCCTCGGCTTTTTTGCCCAGTTCCAGAAAATTCTTATGCTGAACATCTATAGCTTCGATGCCGGTCGCCATTTCTTCGTCCCACTCAAATGTTAAACTCATAAGCAAACCCCTTCAACGTAAAACACTATTGCTTCAGTTTCCTGTATATGAATCTGACTATAACAAAAAAAACTATCGCAAATGCCATGACATAGCCGAAAGCACCTATTGCCGGTATCCCGAAAAGCTTCGGAGACATATCCGTAAGACAGACTATGCTCGACCCTATCATAAGTGCCATAACCCAGATTCCAATGACTATATTTCTGACAGCCTGATAAATTACTATATTGAATTTATCGGTTGATTCAAGCCGGAGCTTGATTCTTGCCTGCCCCGCCATATACTCTCTCACTGCATCAGACAATATGGTCGGGAGCTCTATCCCCTTATAAATTGATTTATAAATCGTCCTCGCATTTTTTTCGATTTCCCTGCGCAGGTCGAAATTTTTTATCCTGTCCTCCGCCATTCGGGTAACAGCGATATCAACCATGTTTATCTTCGGGCTGATATCCGCAAGTATTCCCTCCATGTGCGCAAGACCGCGAGCCAGCATCGTCATTCCATTTGGAATACCGATCTTATTATTCTTCATGATATCCATGAGAGCCTGCAGGGCTGTTGATATCTCTACATTTCCCATGGAAGCGCTGCCATATTCATCAAGAAAATTTTTCAGATCTTCATAAAGCTTTTCCCTGTCAGGCTTTCCCCATAAATTTCCGAGGTCAAGGATGGCATTTTCCACCATACCCACGTCGTTCAGGGCAATCCCCATGA
>CAJOPI010000069.1 GCA_905236275.1 uncultured Lachnospiraceae bacterium
AAGATGGAAATATTCTTATCCTCCGGATATTCTCTGACCATATCCGCTTTATCAGGATAATACATGTAGGGCAGCCTTCCATTTTCGTGTTCTTCAAGCATCTTCTCCTGCTCTCTGTAATAGGGATAATCATGAAGTCCGCTGTTTCTGTTTACTCTTTCCCAATTCCCATATTCCAGCCTTAAAAGCTCCTCATATCCTGCCGGAAGATTTATATATCCGTTTTCAAAAGGAACGGATATTGTCTCTTCAAAAATTGACAGAGGAAATTTATGATTTTTTTCCTTAATCCAGAAGGGTATAAGCGCCACATACTCAGCCCTTTCATTCTTCCTTGCCGAATAAAGGCTATCCATAAGCTTATATAACGCATTATCAACCGGCACAGTTCTGTCAGCCTCCAGACCGCTTATGCTTTCAGCTTCTCTTATTATCTTTTTGTCCTGTGCAGTTCCGTAAGAAGCGAGGGGATATCCTTCCAAAAGCTTCCAAATGCGGTTTGCTTTTTCATGACGCAGATTTTCCTCCGACTCATCATTATAAAGATAATGCAGCGGAAAAATATCAATTCCCGATATATAAGGAAATCCATGATTTTCAGCAAGATAATCTCTGTTTGTATCTATAACCTCATGATTTACAATACGGGTCAGGAAATTCCTGTAACTGCGTTCCCTATAGATATTTAATATTTTATATCCTGATGGAAGTTCTTTATCCGCAATCTCTAAAAATCTGTCATAGTCCTCCTTCAGCATACAGATATCAAGATCATCATCCCATGGAATAAAGCCATGATGCCTGACCGCCCCGATAAGGGTTCCGCAGTCAGCAAACCATTTTATATCGTATTTTTCGCAAACAGCTGTGATTCTCTGAAGTATCTCCATCTGCGATGCCCATGACCGCTTTATCATCCCCGGAATATAAAATCCCTCTCTTACTTCATCTTCGTAATAGGAATTAGTCATATCATTTGTAAACCCCTTTATACATTCTCACGCAAGCGACAATCCTTTTTTATATGATATCAGGGATTGTTCCGCGCTTTGCGCAGTGTGCATACACTCTCACAATCCTGATATCATTATATCGGTTTATTCTCCTCTTTATATAACCTCTCCCAAATGTATACATATTTTTTTTGAAATAAACCTTTTATAATTCGATTTTTTATCCGATATAGATAGAGTGATATTATGATGTTGGGGTCAAAAGGTATTTTGCCCCCAACAGATGCCCACGCATTGCTCCATTGCTTCGCAATTCACGCAATGCTGCAATCATTCGGAATCCGCATGTTTACTGCGTAAACAGCTACTTCCTCATGATTGGGCGGGTCAACAAGTCATGCAGCAGATCATGCAAGCATGACTGCTATATGACCTTTTGACCCTGACATCATATTATAAAAGATGCAGATTAAGGATAAAAATATGAAAATTTTATATTTCTATTGGGATGAATTTAACGGACAGGATTGTCAGGAAGCCTTATCAGACCTCGGACACTTGGTAAAGACCGTCCATATCTCCTTTCAAAATACTGATTTCGACGAAAAATTCGAAAACGAACTGTCTCTTGAATTGAAAAAAGGTTACGACTGCGTTTTCAGTTTTAATTATTTCCCCATAGTATCAAGAATCTGTGAAGATAATTCTACCCCATATATATCTTGGGTTTTTGACTGCCCGCATTTATCCCTGAATTCCGTTACGATCAACAATAGTGTAAACCATGTATATCTTTTCGACCGCTCACTTTGTGAATCGCTTACGGCAAATGGAGCAAAAACAATACATCACTGCCCTCTTGCCGTTAATTCTGCAAGACTCACTGAATTATGCAAAAATCTTGATCAGGGAAACGAGATAGTCTATGAACATGAAATAAGCTTTTTGGGCAATCTTTATGACAACGAGTTTAATTTTTACGACCAAATAAGCTATCTGCCTGAGCACCTGAAAAATTATATAGATTCACTGATTGACGCGCAGACAAAAATTTTTGGAATAGATTTTTTCGGCGATGAAAAGCTTCTGCCGGACTATATACTGCAGGAGCTCTATAAATACGTAAAATTTGAAAAGACTGGAAACTACGACATTGACTACGACAATGTCCTACGTGATATGTTCAGGAAAAAAGCAACCGTAAAAGACCGCAGAAATATTCTCTTAGAACTTGGAAAGAATTATAATATCGTTCTCTACTCGACTCCTGACGCAAGGCCGATTGAAAATGTCCCTAACCTTGGTCTTGCAGGATATATGGAAAAAATGCCTCGTGTATTCCACCGCAGCAAAATCAATCTGAACATAGGTCTGAGAACCATCATCAGCGGGATTTCCCTCAGGGTTCTTGACATTCTTGCTGCCGGCGGTTTCCTCCTAAGCGACTACAGGGAAGAAACTGCCGAAGCCTTTAGCGACGGAGAGGATCTTGTCTTCTACTCCACCCCCGAGGAACTTTCCGATAAATGCGCCTGGTATCTGTCTCACGAGGATATCCGCAAACAAATAGCAGTTAACGGAATGAACAAGTGCAGGAAAAATTTTGATTACAGAATTATACTTCCGAAAATTTTAAAACTGTAAGTAAGGATCTCTTCAATTTATTCCAAGCTCAAAGACGAATTCATGCTCCCATGCACCTTTATTCATGCTCCTCGCCTCGCCAACGCCGCTGCAGCTGCCTGAAGCCAAAAAGGATCTGCATTTTGAAAGGAGATAAACTGCAAGGATATAATCTGCCCCCAGTCGCCAGCTGTCCGGTTTGTCGGGATTTTTCCTGTGCATATTCGCAAGAAGTTCTCCCGGAGCAGGTCTGTATCTTTCCTGATCTGTAAAGAATGCCTTTTCACCAAAGCGCTTTTTATAATACTCAAAATAATCCGCGTCCTCAGTAGCTATGAAAACATAATCAAGCTTCCATTCCTTCATCAGTTCATCAATCTTATCACCAACCATTTCCATCGAGGCATGAATGGCATGATTCGGCAGATGAGTATTTACAAAATCAGTTCCTCTTGCAAGTACCCCCAGCGTTTTCTCGGGAAACGGAAGAAATTCCCCGGTCTTTTCATCCAGATAATTGCAAATGCTCTCGTTGTAGATACCCTCAGTCCAGTCAAGCTCCGTACCCTCACTGAATTTATCCATTATATTCTGCATTATGCTGGCATTATACATAATCGGCGGAAAATATACGTTTTTACTTTCCATAACCTCTTCAACACTGTAACCCTCCGACTGGTTAAAAAACTTAACCCAGATATCATCACCAATGAAATCCTGATAAATGCTCTTTATTCCCCATTCTATTTTCATTAAAAATACAGGTATGAAACCTTTTTTCTTAGCATACCCTGCAAGTGAAACCGCTTTACGAAAGAGCGTAAAAAGCCCTATATTTTCATATCCTGCATCTACTATAAAAAATCTTTTGTCTGAATTTCTTTCTCCTAACTCTCTCCTGTCAGCAAATAAAAAAGTAAAGGTCATTACCTCATCATAGGTCATTTTGTTCTCATAAAACCTGTCCATTTCTTCCTGATGCGGACGTCCGGGTCTTATATCAAGGTATTTTTCCCCCGCAAAAATTTCCCTCACCTCTTTATCAGACAGTTCATCTTCCCATACGCATTCTTTTCCTTCTATTTCAGGCAGTATATCTATAATGTATTTCCAGTTTTCACCAACAAAAACCAGCTTTTTTCCACTCCACTGATTTAAAACGGCAAGGCACAATTCCACCGAGCATTCATTACAGTCCCTCAAAATCAGAATATCATATTGATTCAGAAACCATAAATCCAATTCCCCTGTATACTTATATGAATGTACATAGGTTGTTGCCTCCCATCTGAGAGTCAGGAGGTCATTTCCCCCGGCATCCACAACTATTAAATACGGAAAGAATTTAATGAGCATTGCTGCCTCCAAAAAGGTCTCCTCAGACAGCTTTATTCTTGCTTCATTTATCCTGCTTCCCAAGGTTCTGACCGCTTCATCGTAGCAGCTGTTATCAATAACTACCATACCCCGATTAACTCCTCTTCTTTACAATCAGCCTGAACGTCTCCTAAGCATTCTCATCAGCATCTCTGCTACCTGCTGCTGTATGCCGTATCTGCACGCTCTTTCAAGCAGATAGTTTACAATTGTTTCAAAGCTTCCGTATTTTTTCAGTTCAGTCACATACCTTGCAACCAACATACACCTGACAGTGAAATAGCCGGGTACATTGGAGGACAGACTGCCCTCCGTAACATAATCATCTACAAGTATTTCATGGCAGCATCTTATGTCAAATCTTTCCGCAACCTTCAAGGCCAGTTCGTAGTCCTCAAGTGCAGGAAGGCTATCGTCAAAGCCCTTGACGGATACAAAGATATCTTTTCGAAGAAGCATTGTCTGCGTACTTACAAGGTTGTGAACCAATAAATGCTGATAGAGGTAATTCCCACTGCATTCCTCTTCCGGAATGGAGTCGATCGGAATAACCATATCCTCAGTTCCGTCCGGATTTATGCTCCTGAATCTGCAATATACCATCGCCGCATCCGGATATTGTGTCAATACCGCCAACTGTTTTTCAAGCTTTTGGGGATACCATTCACAATCGGAATCACAAAAAGCGATTAAATCATACCTGGCATTTTCTGCTCCAGTATTCCTTGCAGCTCCCGCCCCCTTATGTTCACCCTTCAGATAGACGACCCTCTCATCCTCTATCGAAGCCATGTATTTATCCGTACCGTCTTCTGAGCCGTCGTCTACTATGATGAGCTCAATATCCTTATGTGTCTGATTCAAAACTGACTCTACAGCAGCAGGCAGGGTTTTTATTCTGTTATAGGTTGGAATTATCACACTTACAAAATCACTTTTACTCTTTTGATTTTCTCTATCTGTCATCATTCACCGCCCTTCCCTTTTCCTCATCTGTAAATCAGATAATCAAAATAAGCTTTACGGAAAAGCTTCCAAACCTCTTCTTTAGAGATATTAACAATCGACTGCCCTCTAAGCGCATTCTTTACGGCAGCTTCATCATCCTCTGTTCCAAAGATTGCTGCATTAGGAAATTCATACGCTATCCGGCTCAAAAAGTCCCCGACGCCGGAGCCTATTTCTAAAACTTTAATATCCGCGTCCCTGTCATTTTCTCTTTTCATTTTATCAAGAAATTCCAGCTCTGCTTCTGTAATTCCGACCTTCTCCTTGTCAATCCCCCATTTTTTCATATATTTTTCGTAATTTCTCCTGATAAGTTCTTCCGTCTCCTGTTTTTCATTAAAGGACTGCGAGCCTGCATGATATATAAAACTATTGTGTACGAGCATCAGTCTGTAACCATTTTTTCTGAACCTCGTACAAAGGTCATCATCTTCAAAATAACCGGGATTAAATTCTTCATCAAAGTATCCTGTTTCCTCCAATGCCTTCCTTTTCATGAGCATCGCAAAACCGGAAAGAAATGATTTTTCCTCAAATCTGTTATAATTTCCATTATCCGAAAGATTTATTTTCCCGCCAAATTCTACATAGTCCTCAGGCATTGCAAAACTGCATTCTATACGTTGTTCGGGACGGCCATAATTCGATACAGCACCGGTCATTCCTATCCGCCTGTCAGCATAAAGCGCCATTCTAAGCCAAAACAGTGAGTTATGCGAAAGTCTTGTGTCATTATTCAGGCAGAAAATATCATTATTCTTTTCCGCCATGCTTATGCCTTTGTTGCAGCCTCCCGCAAAACCAAGATTTTTTTCCGACAGAAAAAGCTTCATGGGATAGCTGCATTTTTCCAACCATGCCGCAGAACCGTCTGTAGAGCCGTTATCAACAAGCACTATTTCATAGCTTTCGGGAAAACACCTTTTCCATATACTTTCAAGACACTTCTGTGTCATATATTTCTGATTGTATGAAAGAATAATTATTGAACAGGGACGCAGATAAAAATCATCAGTTTTAGAAATTTCTGCCATTTTTTCTCTGTAGACTTTTTTTCTTTCCTCATCTGTACAGAAATAAAAGGCATTTTCATAGCAGAGATATGCCTGATTCCTGTTCTCTCCTTCAAGTTCCCGCCCAAGCTTTTCATATTCCATGTACTCATATTCATTGACGGCATCAGACTGAGTGAAATCCATCTCTATTTCATCTCCTGCTGAACAGTCTTCAGTATCAGGATTCAAAATTGTTCCTATCAGCTGCGCAGCCGTCAGCTTTTCCCTGTATCTTTCATCAGTGACTATTGCATGAAGGTCCTCACTGTATTCCCCGTCATCTTTAAAAAGTACAAGGTCATAGTCACGCGCGAGCCATTCCATGTCCTCTCTTGTCATTGAATCAGGTCTGAAAAAAATCGCTCCCTCTTCAAGAATCCTAAGCTTTTCCATTTTCCCCCTCATTCTTCAGTTCCTAAGTCATAACGGTCTGTTCCTGTTTGGATTCAGCACAAGTTTCAGTTCCTTGTTCAGCAGTGCCGCCAGATAACAGAACGCACTATTTGAAAGAATCATATTTTTACATTTTGACATAAGCTGCATATCTCTGTATGAATCAGTTCCGGAATTATTCGACACATAAAAGAGTTCTCTGCATTTGCTAAAGCCTATGCTTTCCTCATTATTCCTGCACCATTCTATGTCATCTGAAAAAACAAACAATGATAAATCCGGCTGTTTTTCCCTCATTAAATCAACCATATTCCTTATAACGGAATTTTCAGCCGTCAATCCCAAATCCGCATAATCTCCGCGCCTTATATGTATTGATGTTGAATTTGTCTCTTCTATGTGCTTTAATGTCAGCAGGTTCTCACTGTCAGTAATTTCCGGAAATACAAGATTTTCTCCCAGCTTCTCCAGTTCTCTCATCCAGAACTTATCTATCCAGTAACCATGATAATATATATTTCCCGGCAGGTATACTATATTAGGGTTAGTTTTATCAGCCTCATCAAGAATCCTTATCTCTCCGGAGAACGGATTCCAATTGGAAGAATAATTTGCCTCAAGAACCTTAACTATCTCCTCACCATTGTCAAGAAATATCTGCGGAATGCTTTTACCCCTTTTTTTAAGACCTATCATGTATTCCCACACATCTCTGTCAAAATGTTCACTTATAAGCCTCGGTCTTACCCCAAATACCCTGTCAAGCTCATATCCGTTATGCACCTCGTTGGTAAAAAAGAACGAGTCATCCAGCAGCCACTCCTCACTACTGTCTGTCAGCTCTGCATATCTGAAAAAAAGATATTGAAAAGCCTGGTTCGCAAGCCCTCCATTCAAAAAAACAATTTTCACAGGTAAATTCCCCTTTTTTTACTATTGATACCTTCCAAGTTCGAAAACATACTCATGTTTCCACAATCCATTATTCATCTTCCTTGCTTCTCCAACTCCACCACAACTGCCTGATGCTAAAAACGAATGGCATTTTGACAGAAGGTATACCGCAAGAATATAATCCGCTCCTAACTGCCAGCCTTCCGGCTTATTCGGGTTATTTCGATGCATCTCTGCCAGCCATTCCCCCGGTCTTGTCGTATATCTTTTCTGTTCGGTAAAAAATGCCCTGTTTCCAAATCTTCCTTTGAAATACTCATAATAATTTTCGTCCTCTGTAGCTATAAACAGGTATTTCAAATTCCATTCTGCCATTAATTCTTCCGCTTTATCTGCAATCATTTCCTTATTTGCGTGAATAGCGTGGTTTACAGGTCGTGCACCCGCAAAATCAGTTCCTCTTGCCAATACAGCAAGTGTTTCCTTCGGATAAGGCAGGTATTTACCTTCCATGTCCTTAAGATAATCCTGTATTCTATGGTTGTATATTCCATCCCTCCATTCAAGTTCAAGGTCTCTGCTATAGCCGTCCATTATGTTCTGCAAAATACTCGCATTGTAGAATCCGGGCGGATAGTACACATTTTTACTTTCTGAAATATCTTTAGGGCTATATCCTTCAGGCTGATTAAAGAACTTTTCCCAAAAATCATCCCCATCATAATCCTGATAGATACTGTTCGCCCCGTATTCATTTGTTAACTGAACAACCGGAATAAATCCCTTCTTCTTTGCGTACCTTGCAATTGAAACGGCCTTATAAAAGCTTACAAAGAGCCCTACCTGTCCATATAAAGCATTAACAACAAAAAACTTCTTATCCGGATTCTCTTCTCCCAGACATCTCTTGTCCGAAAAAAGATAGGTGAATGTCATTACCTCGTCATAGGTCATGATATGTTCATAATATCTTTCCATCGGCTCTTCATGAGGTAATTCAGCAACAATTTTCAGATACTCCCTTCCATTACTAAGATTCTCTATTTTCCCATCTGTTATTTCATCCTCCCAGATACATTCCTTCCCCTGTATTTCAGGAAGATATTCGATAATGTATTTCCATTCCTCCCCGGCAAAAACAATCCTTTCTCCCTTCCAAATACTTAATACTGTGAGACATAGTTCCACTGAATACTCATTACAACCACATAGAATCAAAACATCATATTGATCCAAAAACCATAAATCGACTTCGCCGGAATAAGAATAATGATGGAGATAGTAAGTATCCGTCCAGCGCAAAACCATAATATCTTTTCCGTTATTATCCACAACTATACTATAGGGATAATCCAGCCGTTTCCACGCTTCAAAAAATACATCGGATGACAATGGAATTCTTGCAGCATCTATATCATCCCCTAGTTTTTCTACCGCTTCCTCATACTTATCATTATCAATAATAATCATTTTTCTCCCATACAATCATTTCTCACCAATTCGTCCCAAGTTAACAGTCAACATGAGCTATCACATAATATAACGCATCAATTCATACTCGTCATCAATTCCATACTTTCCTTTATTCCACACAAATAAATCATCAAAGCCTTCAGACATTATATTAGCAACAACCAGTCCACTGCTTCTTCCTCCAATTAAGCAATTACACCTTGATAGTAAAAACAATGCTGTCAGATACTCTTTGTTTTTTTTACAAATATCAATATCATTTTTGCAGTTATAATGATTTAAAAAAGATTCCACTTTGTGCGGATAATAGATGTTTTGGGAAAACAACAACCTTTCATGAAACTTATCAAGAAAAGCATCTTTTATCATTTTGTCCTCTGTAGCAAGATAGCAAAACCCGCAATTGAAATCTTTCATTTCTTTTTCTGTCTTCTTTAAGAGTTCTGTTAAGTTAGGCTGAACAGGGTGATTATGAGGTCGGTTTCTGTCATAATCCGTTCCTCTGGCTATAACTCCTAATATTCTTCCTCTATCATCCCATCTTAAATCATCTTTTGTTTTTTTTATTTCTACAAACATCTCTTCAGAAAAATTCATGTATTTCTTATATAATCGTCTCCATAATTTCGTCAATTCATCATTACTCAGCAAATCCATTTCAGCTCTTGGCATTATATTCGGAATCCCATCAGTTATATATTTTGCCTGAATATCATTCACCCCTTTACCAAACGGCTGCTCAAAAAAAATTTCCCATGAATTAACATCATTCTTTTTACTAAGTTCAAAAAGAAAATTCTGTGGATTTACCGTATCTATTACAGGTATTTTCCCCGTTTGAAGACAATTCAGAATCTGTCCCAAGTTGGTCAAAATCAAAGATGCAAGTCCGCAACCCATATCATTTCTTTGAATCAGGCAATAATCACCTAA
>CAJOPI010000070.1 GCA_905236275.1 uncultured Lachnospiraceae bacterium
AAGTAGTCCCTAGCAGAATCGAACTGCTCTTTAGAGAATGAAAATCTCTCGTCCTAACCGATAGACGAAGGGACCAGCCTCTGACTTACGTCTAAGCAGAACCACTTTCGCGATTTGCGGATGCAAAGGTACGCACATTATTTTGACTGACAAAATTTTTTTGCATTTTTTTTCCATATTCTATGCTTTTTCCATATTTTTTTTCTACATTTGCATCTTCGAAACGAGGCAGACAGAGAAAAATGGTATGGAAAAGCTAAAAGGGATTGTCCTTAGAACGGTGAAATATGGAGAAAACGGTTATATCGTAGACTTGTTTACGGATAGCCGCGGAAGAATGTCGTTTGATGTCAAACGTACGACTTCTCATCAGGTCGCTTCTAGATCTTCCAGAGTCAATCCTTCCATTCTTATGCCATTAAGCCTGATAGCGTTCGAAAGCAGCATTCACGGCCAGATGCGACTGCCTTCTGCAAAAGGGATTCAACCCTATCATACTTTTAGTACCTTGCACTTCAATCCTGTGAAGGCATCGATTGTCATGTTTCTCTCGGAATGTTTGAGCAACTTATTAAAAGAAGAGGCGGCTAACCCTTTGCTTTATCAGTATATCGAAGATTCCTTGAAGTGGTTTGATTACGCTGAAACGGGTTATGCCAACTTCCATCTTGTTTTTATGATGAGGCTTACACGCTTTGTGGGTGTCTTTCCGAATGTTGATAAAAGCCATTTGTTGAGCCCCCATCAAACACATACCTTATTATATTATGATTTGATGAACAGTGAGTACTTGGGCATTCAGCCTCAGCATCAACATTACCTCAAGCCCGACGAAGCCAGGACTATACCTTATTTATTATATATGGACTATGAGAATATGCATCTTTATCGGATGAATCGCCGTCAGCGCCATCGATGTCTGGAGGTGATCATTGAATACTATATGTTGCATCTTACAGGTTTCCGGGAACCAAAATCACTCGAAGTATTGCAGGATGTCTTTGAAAATTGAAATTCAATAACCCATAACCGATAACCATTATTATTGATAGCAAAAACGCCTGAAACAGAAGTAAATGGTACGAAAAAACAGCCAATTTGAAAAAAATAGTAAATAGTAAATGGTTAAATGGTAAATTATTCGTACCTTTGCAGCGCAAAAAGAAAATGAGAGGGTTCCAATGCTTCAGTGTTGGAATTCTTATTATTTTTCTGCGCAAACAATAACTAAGAACTAAAAAACGATTAAACGATTAAGGAATATGGCTTATATGTCACAGGAAGGCTATGATAAAATCAGAGCCGAAATCAAACAGCTGGAAGAAGTAGAACGTCCAGAAGTGATACGTCAGATTCAAGAGGCACGTGAGAAGGGCGACCTCTCTGAAAATGCAGAATACGATGCAGCAAAAGAAGCTCAGGGCAAACTTGAAACAAAGATTGCCGAACTGAAAGCGCTTTTGGCTGATGCAAAGATTATTGATACATCAAAAGTGCAGACCGATGTGGTTCAGATTCTCTCGAAAGTAGAAATGAAGAACGTCAGAACCGGTATGGTGATGACTTACACACTGGTCAGCGAAAGTGAGGCCAACCTCAGCGAAGGCAAGATCTCTGTTGCAACTCCGATTGCTCAGGGTCTGCTTGGCAAGAAAGTGGGCGATGTCGCTACAATCACAATCCCTCAGGGCGTGATTGAATTGGAGATTCTCAACATTTCTGTCTAACCCATTCGACCGATCCACTATGGCTACGATTTTTACAAAGATTGCAAACGGTGAGATTCCCAGCTACAAATGTGCTGAGAATGAGGAGTTTTATGCTTTCCTCGATATCAATCCGCTGGTAAAGGGACATACCCTTTGCATTCCTCGTCGCGAGGTAGACTATATCTTCGATATGGAAGACGATGAGATTGCTCGTTTCCAAGTGTTCGCCAAGAAGGTAGCGCAGGCTATCAAGACCGCCTTCCCATGTGTGAAGGTAGGTGAAGCAGTTCTCGGCCTTGAGGTACCTCATGCCCATATCCATCTCATTCCTATGCAGTCGGAGAAGGATATGCTATTCAGCAATCCAAAGAAGAGTTTCCCTGCAGAAGAGATGCAGGCAGCGGCCGATGCCATCTATGCAGAGTTTAA
>CAJOPI010000071.1 GCA_905236275.1 uncultured Lachnospiraceae bacterium
GTGCGAAGCACGAAACAATCCGTAGGAATCATTTTGCACTATAGTCATATATAAAAGTAGAAAACGCCGCCGGAGAAAACTCTCCAAGCGGCGTCAAAGTGCATAGAATAATACACTGTCGTCTAAACTTCGGCATGCACGCCGCGCATACATAACTGCCGGCTTCTATTACTTGTTCATGCCATACTTCTTGTTGAACTTATCGATACGTCCGTCAGCACGTGTAGCCTTCTGCTGTCCTGTATAGAACGGATGGCACTTTGAGCAGATTTCAACGTGGATTTCCGGCTTTGTTGAACCTGTTGTAAATGTGTTTCCGCAGTTGCATGTTACCTTTGCTTCATAATACTTAGGCTGAATTTCTTCTCTCATTTTATTTTTTCCTTTCTCCCGTAGATTTCTAACCCGCGGTTCTTCCATTTTGAATCTTTAGCTGTCAGAAAGACGAACTGCAATAGACAGCTTTATCATTTTATCATGTATTTCCTTTTATAGCAAGATTTTTTTAAAAGCCATCAAACTATCTCTTAAACTCGTAGCCGATGAGGTGCAGCATGGTCGCCGCAGTGAAAAGCATACCAAAGCAGCCCTTCTTCAGCAGTATAAAGGGCATGCGCTTTACAAAGGAACCGCTGCCGACTTCAAAATGTCTGATAAGCTTCCTTACCCTCGGGTCCTCCGCAAATTCCCTGTATCCGGCATAGCGTTTTTTCCTTGATACCTCAGGATTCTTCTTTGACAGGAGGAAAGCCATCTCTATAACAGACATAACTATCGTCCCTGCGAAAGTAGCCGTAATATCCATACCGCTGCGCTTCTTCACTCTCTCCACAAGACGTTCCCTCGCATCATTGAGTTTTTTCTTCCCATCAAGCTTCGAAAGCGGTTCCCTCTCGTATCTGAAGATAGCCGAGCTCTCACGTGTCACGAGATAATAGTAACACTTCTGCTGTACATATACTTTGCCGCAGCAGGATAAGTATTCCGAGATAAAGCAGGTATCCTCCCCGACCTTAAGGCTGGTGTCGAATTTCAGATCATTTTTTATAATAACCTCCCTTTTGCAGAGAATCCTCCAGAGCGCGGGATTTTCCACAAAAAGAGCGTCTTCCTTACCTGCTATCCAGTTGTTGATGTCTCTGTTCGAAAGCCCGATAAATGCAGGCATTACCTTCTTTATGATGCTGTCGCCTTCATATATCGTCCTGTCAAATCTCGGTAAATTCGTTTCATAAACCGCCCCGTCAGCATATCTGTGATAGCCGTAGATAACCGCGTCAGCCTTCTCCCTCTCGGCGATTTCCACGAGCTCCCTGACGGTCTCCTTCTCCTGAAAATCATCTCCGTCGAAGAAAAAGATGTATTCACCCTTAGCCGCTGCCACTCCGTCGTTTCGTGCTGCGGATACGCCCTCGTTCTTCTTATGTATGGGGCGGATATTTTCATGCTTTGCAGCATATTCGTCGATTACCCTGCCTGTGCCGTCCGTCGAACCGTCATCAACCACTATGATTTCAACCGCACTCATGTCACAGTCCTGCGCAAGAACGCTCTCCATGCAGTTCCCGATGTAATCTTCTATATTGTAGGCGGGTATTATTATACTTACCTTTATATCCAAAGCTATCCTCTTTCTGTTTAAGCTTAATAGTCCGACTTTCTAAAAACGCGTCGGTAAATCCTTATAAGTTTTATCCTGAAAGGTCTTAAACGGAGCCAGATTTCATGGAAAAATCTATATGCAGCTTCATCACATGAATGTTCCCTGTCGCGCCTTATAAAGCCCTCTGCGACCGCTAAAATCTGTTCGTCCCGCAAAGGTCCCTCTATATCCTGCTGGCTTTCTCCGAGAAAATAAGTACCTGTATTGTCAACTTTATATACGGTATGCGTGACATATATGCCGTTATCCCTGCGATAAAGACATATATCGCCGCGCTTAAGTTTCCTGTCTGTTTTCTTTAAGAGCAGACTGTCCCTGCCGCCCACCAGCAGCGGATACATACTGAATCCGAAAGGTGTCAGCTTCACTGTCTGCCCCATTTCAATGCCCTTTAAATATATCGGCATCCATTCATCTGTGGCAATCTTATCTTCACGATTGCCCGGCTGCTCCATCATTTTACAATAACTCCTGCTGCAACTGCCTTATCGATAAATTCCTTTAAGTCTGCATCTGCTGTTTCTCTGTCTATCTCATACTCGTCAAGCATTTTATCCAAAAGCTCTTCATGAGTCAGGTCATTTTCTTTCAGCAGATTTATGATGAATAATGATGTGTCATTTAAGTCCATCATCTTGTTTACATCCATTACCTTAGAGCCTGTCGGCGCGAGGAACGACTTTCCCGCTACTTCACAAATTGAAAATTCTGAATTTAATTTCATTATAAACTAACCTCTAAAAAAGGCGTTGGATATGACTCCAACGCCAATAAACATCATGCTTCTTCTTACCAAACCCTTCCGGTAAGAATACCTACGTGATATCCATAATGCTCTCCTTCGTGCCAGCATCTTACACATCCAGCATTCCAATGGCGCTTTCTGCCTCTCGGAGTTGCAGGAGTCATCCCGCTTGCCGGAACCTCTGTCGGCTCTTCATCATTGCCTGAAGCAGTACTTGAAATCTGATCAGTCGTTGAACATGTAGTACCATAAGCAGCGTAAACACCCTCAAGTGTTCCGGTCATTGATGCATTCAACACCGGCTTTTCGTAATTTTTCTTCATTCTCCACACCTCAATTACTAATATAATTAAATCTCATATTTAACAAGCACACTGTATACTGTATCGCTTGTCGTACAACAATGAATATATTATCAAATGTACACAAATTTTTCAATATTTTTTTTAGAAGCTAACATATTTGTTATATTCAGCCGTTAATATATCTCCCGTTTCAGCACCTCAACCGACTCATCATCAAGATTGCAGGAGAATTCATAGATATCCGTATTCTCTATGATTTTTCCCGTGATGTCCGACTTTCTCCGGTTCATTTCATCATTCCAGCTCTCTGAAAAAGTGGAGGAAAAGACATAGCCGATTTTCTCCATGACAGACGGAATCCGCACAATATTTTCGGATCCCTGCTTTAAGAATACAAACGCCCCGACTTCCACTCTTTTATTAAGATACATTCCTGAGCTTCCGCACCAAGGCAGACCGTAAACATAGTATTTCCCACCGATTTCCCTGCATACCGTCACGTCACCGTCAAGCATCTCACATCCGAGAAGCCGCTGCCATTTCCCGGCCTGCGTACTTTTTCCCGTCCCCGACGAAGCCGAAAAAATAACCGCCTTATCCTTATATATCACAGAAGCAGAATGTATGGACATGGCATTCTCGAAAAGAATCATATTATAAAAGCTTTCCTGAAAGAGATTGAATATCACACCCTGCATCTTTTCGATATATTCATCATGACCATAGCGGCGCACAAAAGCACTCTCCTTTTTATCGCAGAGATAATAGGTGAAATCGTGAAAATTATTTCTGATTTCAATCAATCTTACTCCGCTATGATGCTGGTAAGGAAAATACTGATAAACGCAGTCCTTATCCCAATAAAGATGAAATATACTCATTTTCGTTCCCTTATCCCAAAGGAACCTCGGAAAAAAAGGCTTTTTCTCAACGATTCTCAGGGTCATGTCAGCTTTTTCCCCATTATCACAGAGAAAATCCCCGAAACGTTCATTCAGATAAGCTCCGTCACCCTGATAATCAATTACAAAATCCGCAATCTTATATTTTTTCAACTGACAAATGACCATCCTTTATCACAAGTTCCTTATCACAATGCTTCAAAATACTGATTCTGTGCGTTATCAGCAGGCAGGTCGGCTTCGGATCCAGACTGCTGAGATGCAGGAGAAACTGCTCCTCAGTAGCTTCGTCAAGGGCA
>CAJOPI010000072.1 GCA_905236275.1 uncultured Lachnospiraceae bacterium
ACATAACGTGCGTGCGTAGCTCAGCTGGATAGAGCGTCTGGCTACGGACCAGAAGGTCGTGGGTTCGAATCCTGTCGCACGCACTTCTATCAGACAGTTAGCTGCAAGTGAAATTGGCTTGCAGCTTTTTTGTTATCTACAACGTAACCGGCAATAGAAAGGATTAGTATGAATGATTACATAGTCAGGGGAACAGCCGCAAACGGAAGAGTAAGGGCATTTGCGGCAGTTACGAAAGACACAGTGGAAGCAGCAAGAAAGGCGCACAACACAAGCCCTGTGGTTACGGCGGCATTAGGCAGGCTTCTGACGGCGGGAGCAATGATGGGCGCAATGCTGAAAGGTGACGATATAATAACTCTGCAGATAAGGTCGGATGGTCCAATAGAAGGACTGACAGTTACGGCAGACGCAAAAGGAAACGTGAAGGGCTTTGCACTTGAACCGCAGGTGCTTATAGGCGCAAGGAAAACTGATCATAAGCTTGATGTCGGACTTGCAGTAGGACATGGAAATCTGCAGGTTATAAAAGATTTAGGCTTAAAAGATCCTTATGTTGGAAATGTCGAGCTTGTGAGCGGAGAGATAGCCGAAGACCTGACCTATTATTTTGCATCAAGTGAACAGGTGCCTTCCTCGGTGGGGCTTGGAGTACTTATGACAAAGGACAATACCGTTTCGGAGGCGGGCGGCTTCATAGTACAGCTCATGCCGGATGCGGGAGAAGAGGTCATTTCTAAGGTTGAAGAAAACCTGAAAAAAATAAACTCCGTTACGGATATCCTTGCAGAAGGAAAAACAGCGGAAGACCTTATAAAAATGCTGCTCGACGGTATGGAGCCCGAAGTCTATGAGAGGCAGAGCGCAGGCTTCAACTGCGACTGCAGCGTGAGCAAGGTTTCGAAGGTGCTTATAAGTACGGGAGAAAAAGAATTGCAGAGCATGATAGACGACGGAAAAGAAATCGAGGTAAAATGCCATTTCTGCGGAAAAGCATACCATTTTTCACCGGAAGAACTCTCAGCATTACTACAGGCGGCACAACAGAAGGATAAACTGTAAATTGTTTGAAGAAAATAAGGAGCCGGATTTATGAAGGACGGATTCATTAAGGTTGCAGCGGTAACGCCGAAAATAAAGGTTGCAGACCCAGACTACAATACTGAAGAGATAAAGAAATATATAAAAGAAACTGCGGAAAACGGTGCAAAGATAGTTGTTTTTCCTGAGCTTTCAATTTCCGGTTATACCTGCAACGATTTATTTTTGCAGAAAAATCTTATAGCACGCTGCAGGGAATGTCTTGCGGAAATCGTTGAATATTCAGAAGATTATGACGCGCTTATTTTCGTGGGGCTTCCTTATGAAAACTTTGGGAAGCTCTATAATACTGCGGCAGTGATACATAGAGGGCTGCTTCTCGGACTGGTTCCCAAAAAATATCTTCCAAACTATTCGGAATTCTACGAAGCAAGATATTTTGCGAGTGGTAATGATGAGCCTGCTTTCATAGATTTTTATGGTAATGAAGTGGCTTTCGGGGCAAAAGTGCTTTTTCAAAATACCACAAAAGAGTTGAATTTCTTTGTGGGTGCGGAAATCTGTGAGGACGCATGGGTAGTCGAACCGCCGTCATTGAGTATGGCAAGGCAGGGGGCGAGCGTCATAGTGAATCTTTCTGCAAGTGATGAAATTGTAGGCAAGGACGATTTCAGAAGAATGATGATAAGTGCGCTTTCAGCAAGACTTGTTTCCGCCTATATCTACGCATCGGCAGGTGAGGGCGAGTCAAGTCAGGACCTTGTTTTCGGTGGACACAATATCATTGCGCAGAACGGAGCCGTACTTTCGGAGTCAAAGCTTTTCGAAAACGGGGTAAATTACGCGGTTATCGACCTTGAAAGGCTGAATGCCGAGCGGCGCAGAATGAACACCTTTGATATTTGTGATGGTAAGTTTCTGGTAGTTGAGTTTGAGCTTTACATGACTGAGACAAAGCTTATAAATAAGCCCGACAGATTCCCTTTTGTGCCGGATGATGAATCACAGAGGGAGAGGCGCTGCGAGGAAGTATTTTCGATTCAGGCTCTTGGTCTGAAGAAGAGACTGGAGCATATCAATGCCAAAAACGCCGTTATCGGCATATCAGGCGGACTTGACTCGACACTTGCTCTTCTTGTAACGGCGAGGGCGTTTGATAGCCTGAAGCTTGACAGAAAAGGCATAACAGCCGTTACCATGCCCGGATTTGGTACAACAGACAGGACTTACGGAAACGCTGTAGAAATGGTTAAGGCTTTAGGCGCAGAGCTCCGGGAAATCAGTATCGTCAAGGCGGTAAGACAGCATTTCGAGGATATAGGTCACGATGAAAACGTACATGATGTGACCTATGAGAACTGTCAGGCGCGTGAGAGAACTCAGATACTTATGGATATTGCCAATAAGAACGGCGGCATTGTTATCGGTACAGGTGATATGTCCGAGCTTGCGCTGGGCTGGGCTACCTATAACGGCGACCACATGTCCATGTATGGCGTAAATTCCGGCATTCCAAAAACACTTGTGCGTCATCTGGTGCGTTATTATGCTGACAGCTGCGGCGACGAAAAGCTTTCAAAGGTTCTTTATGATGTTCTTGATACTCCGGTGAGTCCTGAACTGCTTCCACCAAAGGACGGTAAAATCGCACAGCAGACTGAGGATCTGGTGGGACCCTATGAATTGCATGACTTTTTCCTCTATTATCTTCTGAGGTTCGGTTTCAGCCCTTCGAAAATCTACAGGCTTGCCCTGTTTTCTTTCGATGGTGTCTATAAGAAGGCTGTAATAAAGAAATGGCTTAAGACCTTTTACAGAAGGTTTTTCAGCCAGCATTTCAAACGTTCCTGCCTGCCTGACGGACCGAAGGTCGGAACCATTGCAGTCTCCCCAAGGGGCGATTTAAGGATGCCGTCAGATGCGTCCGCTGCACTATGGCTCGATGAGATTGACAAGCTGAGATAAAAGGACACAAAATAATCACAGATAGTTAACATTAACTTATGAAAAATATTTTATACTCTTGTCAATGCAGCAATTGAGGTATTAAGATGGATACTTTATGAGGGATTTTATGGGTTATATTGTAAATCAGGTTTTTAGCGATATTTTTTCGAGCATGGTGAATTACGGTGTGGGTGCGGTTGCGGTAGGAACGGCCTTTATGCCCGGTATATATGCACTGGCAAAGAAGAAGGCTGCCAAATGCGCATGGCTTTTTGCACTTACCATGTATCTTTACGTGGTTCTGAACCTGACGCTTTTTAACAGGAACTTTGGTCAGTTTGAAAACAACATGAACCTGACTTTCCTGCAGCTGTCGTATTATTTTCCGCAGCTGACGCTTATACATCTTGCGGAGAACTTCGCGCTGACACTTCCGCTCGGATTTCTTCTGCCGATGGGCTTTGATCTTTTCAGGAAACCCTGTTTCGGGCTCTTTACGGGTTTTGCGATGAGCATGGTGATAGAAAGCATACAGTTTGTCACAGGACTTGGAAACTTCGAACTTGACGATATATTTATGAATACGCTTGGAGCTGTTGTCGGCTACTTCTTCCTGCAAATAGTCTCAGGGAATTTCGGAAGCAAGGAAACAGAACAATAAAAACATTGCAATTGATGTATACACTATTGAAAGCTATAATAGTTCATTAGGAGCTGTTATAGCTTTGTCATTTTAAAATATCTTTAGAGGATGAAAAATGGGTACACTTAGAATAGTTCTGGGACCTGCGGGCAGCGGAAAGACCGATTATATATTTACGGATGTGCTTAAGCGTTCGGTTGAAGACTACAAAAAGAATTTCATAATACTTGTGCCGGAGCAGTCGTCACACGCAGTAACGGGCGAGATATTGAGAAGAAGCAGGGGAAACGGGATATTAAATATTGATGTGCTTGGCTTCACGAGATTTGCCCACAGGATTTTTTCGTTAGCAGGCGGAAATCAGCGGAAAATCCTTGATGATACCGGAAAAAATCTGATTTTAAGACGGATTGCGGCTGAGGAAAAGGAAAATCTCAAAGCACTGAAGAAAAAGATTAATCATCAGGGCTATATAAGTGAGATAAAGTCTGTAATCTCCGAATATATCCAGTATGAAATCGATGCTGAGAAAATCGTTGAAGAGTCGGGAAAGAGGGCTGATAAGAACTATCTTGCGGCGAAGGCTGCCGATATATCTATGCTTTATAAGGCTTTTCGGGAAAAGATGGCGAATGAATACATAACGAACGAGGAAATCCTTGACCTTGCGGGAAAAGCCGTTGAAAGAGCTGAATTTTTGAAAGATTCATCGATTTATTTCGATGATTTCACAGGCTTTACGCCGATACAGTACCGTTTTATCGAAAAACTCATGGATTTCAGCAGTGACTGCACAGTAACGCTGAATTATGACGGATATTCAGCAGGTCTTTTTGCTATGTCGCTGCAGACAATAAAGAGTCTCAGGGAAATAGCCTCAAAGAAGGGCTGGAAAACGGAAACAGTTCATCTCTATGACAGTCCTTTGAGACGTGCGAAGGATAAAGAGGATCTCATATTCCTTGAAAAGAACATATTCAGGATAAAGAAGCAGAAATACGGGAAGGCTCCTGAACATATAAAAATTGTGAATACGCCAAATCCTACGGATGAGGCAGCTTTTGTGTGCGCGAAAATCCATGAGGCTGTATCAAGGAACGGGCTCAGGTACAGGGACTGCGCAATCGTGATGAGTGACGTGAACGAGTATGCGTCAGTACTTGAACGCGAGGCGAGAAATTACGGGATTCCCCTTTTCATAGATGCATCAGGTTCCATAGAACTGAATCCTTTTGTCGAATTTATCCGTTCGGCTCTTGAAATCGAGATAGAAAATTACAGCTTCGAATCGGTGATACACTTTCTGAGGTCGGGGATATGCGGATTCGGGACCGAAGACATAGATATTTTCGAAAATTATATAAAGGCACTGAATCTGAGGGGACGCAAAAAATATTCTTCCAACTGGGTATGGCATACAAAAAACATGGTGGAAGAAGAACTGGAGAGGATTAATAAGCTTCGTGAGACTATGAAGGCGGATTTTGCCCTGCTCGACGAGCTTATGACGAAAAGAAATGTCACCGCAGCCGGCTATACAAAGGGTCTCAGAACCTTTATAGAAAATCTTTCAATAAAGGAAAAGCTTGAAAGTATTTCGGCAGAATTCGAGGAAAATAACGACAGCAGAAGGGCTTCCGAGTATGCACAGATATACGAAAAGCTTGAAGAGCTCTTTGAACGGATAGAGCTGCTTATTCCCGATGAAAAGATGACCATGAGGGAATACTTAGAAATCGTCAACGCAGGTCTCGATGAGATAAGGGTCGGAACCATCCCGCCGGGGCTTGACCGGGTGAATGCGGGAGACATGACAAGAAGCCGCCTTCAGAATATCAAGCTCCTCTTTTTCATGGGCTTAAACGAGGGGCTTATCCCTAAGCAGAACAGCGGAGCGGGGCTTTTGTCCGACTTCGACAGGGAATTTCTTAAAGAGCATGGGATAAAGCTTTCACCAACCGCAAGGGAGAAAATCAGGGAGGAAAGGCTCTACTTTTACATGAGCTGCACAAAGCCTGAGAACATGCTATATCTTTCGTTTTCGGATATGGACCTTGAAGGAAAGGCAAAAAGGGAGTCCTATTTCCTGAATATCATTAAAAAGACCTTCCCTCTTGCGGAGACTGTCAGAATAGACAGCAACACAGTCGGAAAAGAGCTTTTATCGGAAAGGGATGCCCTGCAGAGACTGAGCTTAAGCCTTTTTGACAGAAATAATAGGGAGACTGCCGAAATTTACAGGTATTTCGCCCTTTCAGAAGAAAAGAAGCCTCTTCTTAATAATATCATGGATGCGGCATTTTTCGACTACAGAGCCGATCCGGTTTCGAAAGCTGTGGCTGCGGTAATATTCGGAAATGAGAAATATGCTTCTCCTTCGAGACTTGAAAAGTTTGCCCTATGCGCCTATGAGCATTTTCTGCGATATGGTCTCAGGCTTAAGGAAAGGGAGGAATTCGGCTTCGAGAGGAAGGATATAGGAATAATCCTTCATGGAGTTCTTGAAATATGCTCGGAAATCCTTGCTGAGAGGGAAATGACTTTCTCGGACCTTGATGATGAGACCGCCCTGAAGCTTACCGAAGAGGCGTTGGAGAAGTATCTGGGGCAGAATGAGAATCTTGTGCTTAAGGGTTCGAAGAGAAACGAATACTTCATTACAAGGATGAGCAGGATTCTTGGTCGAACAGTCAAAACCCTTGAATATCAGGCGAAGAAGGGCAGCTTTAATACGAGTGCCTTTGAAAAGGATTTTTATGAGGAAGGCTTCAGGGGAAGGATTGACCGCATAGATACGGCGGAAAGTGGCTCAAAGCTATATCTTTCAGTCATTGACTATAAATCGGGAAACAAAAGCTTTGATCTTTCGAGGATTTATTACGGAATGGACCTACAGCTTGTAATTTACCTGAATGCCGCGATGAAGATTGAAAAAATCGCCCATCCCTCGCTCGAAGTCAAGCCTGCAGGGATTTTTTACTATCACATTGATGATCCGACCGTTAAAGCCGAGGATTTGAAAGAAGCAACCTCGGAGGAGGCGGAGAAGACCATAAGGGGCGTGCTGAAGCTTAAAGGAATAGTCAACGCGGATGACGAGGTGATAAGGCTTTTTGATAAGGATTTTGAC
>CAJOPI010000073.1 GCA_905236275.1 uncultured Lachnospiraceae bacterium
AGACGTTGTCATAGGAAAGTCAACAACAATAGATGCACTTCTTGAAGAGGAAGGCTTTGATGCAGTTTATGTAGGATCAGGTGCGGGTCTTCCGAGATTTATGGGTATCCCCGGGGAGCAGGCACTGGGCGTTTACTCTGCAAATGAGTTCCTCACAAGAAATAATCTTATGAAAGCCTACAGGGATGATTATGATACTCCTATTGCCAGAGGCAAGAAGGTCGTTGTAGTCGGCGGCGGAAATGTGGCAATGGACGCAGCACGTACAGCATTAAGACTTGGTGCTGAGGTTCATGTTGTATATCGTCGTTCAGAGGCTGAGCTTCCTGCAAGAGCAGAGGAAGTTCATCATGCAAAAGAAGAAGGAATCATTTTCGACCTTCTTCAGAATCCGGTTGAGATTCTTGAAGATGAGAATGGATGGGTCAAAGGAATTAAGATTATAAAGATGGAGCTTGGTGAGCCGGATGAGTCCGGAAGAAGGAGACCTGTTGAGGTTGCCGGTTCTGAATATGAAATCGAGTGCGACACTGTAATTATGTCTCTCGGAACCTCACCAAACCCGCTTATTTCTTCAACAACAAAGGGACTTGAAATCAACAGACGTAAGTGTATTGTTGCAGATGAGGCAACAGGAGCAACTTCAAAAAGTGCTGTTTATGCAGGCGGTGACGCTGTTACCGGTGCGGCAACGGTTATTCTCGCCATGGGAGCCGGAAAAGCTGCGGCAAAGGGTATTGATGAGTTCCTTTCTAAATAAGCTTAAAAGTAATTAACTTTTCGGAGGATTTTGCTGATGTTTTGCCCAAAATGCGGACTTGAATACAGGGAAGGCTTTAATGAGTGTGCCTACTGCCATGTGCCTCTTGTAGAAGAAATGCCTGATGGAACAGAAGAATATGATGAGGATTTAAATCCTACTCTCTCCATGCCTGAGGGTCAGACTATGGCATCTGTATCAGCTGAGGGAGATGAGGCTGCTGAAGAGGCAGACGTTCTTGCCAAACCCTACAGGACTGCAGAAGAACAGGCAGCTGATATGAAGTCCTCCGGTCTGACACTGTTATTTGTTTCGATTGTAGGTATTGCTTTTTTAATACTCTGCTATTTAGGAGCGTTTCCTATTCATTTTTCGGGAATTGGAGCCATAATCACCTATTCGGTTATGGGATTGCTCTTTCTTGTTTTTTTCGTATCAGGTGTAAGAGCTATGAAGAAAGTGTCCGCACTTGAAGAGGATGCTGTTCGTGAGAATGAAAAAACAGAGGAGATCAGCAGCTGGTTTCTTGAAAGCTATACGGCTGAGAGCATAGATGCATCTATCGGAGCAGAAGAGAGGGATAACCTTGATGCTGACAGATACTTTGACAGGATCAGATACATGAAGGCAGAGATTAATAAACGTTTTATGGATTCGGATTCGAGATTTTTGGATTTTATAGTTGAAAATCTTTATTCTGAAATTTTTGCAGACAAATGAGAATAACCATTCTTTGTGCAGGAAAAATTAAAGAAAAATTTTATCAGGACGCGATAGCCGAGTATAGCAAACGGCTGTCGCGTTATTGTAAGTGCGGTGTGATCGAAGTCTCAGACGGACCGGATATACAGGCGGAAGCAGAACGTTTTTTGGCACGTATGCCTGAAGATGCGTTTATAGTAACTTTGGAAATTCAGGGGAAAAAATTAAATTCCGTCGAGCTTGCCCGCAAAATCGAGAGTCTTGGGATAGAAGGAAAGAGTCATATATGTTTTATTATCGGAGGTTCGGACGGAATGGCTGATGAGGTGTTAAAAAAATCAAACTTCAGACTGAGTTTTTCTGATATGACTTTCCCGCACCAGTTAATGAGAGTGATTCTTTTTGAGCAGATATACCGTTCATTCCGGATAATTGCGAATGAACCATATCATAAATGATAATCAAATATGAGCAGATTTTAAGATGGAAAATAATATTATCAGAACAATGCCGGATATATCGGAGGAACATTTGCGGAATATATTCGGGCAGTTTGATAAATTTGAAAGAATTATAGAAGACGAATGTAAGGTTGATATTATTTTAAGAGATGGGGCAGTTAAGATCATTGGTAGTACACGCGGGACAGACAGAGCCTGCAAAATACTGGAGCGTCTCTTAAAAAAATCGCTTAATGGTGATACTATAGAGGAACAGAATGTGAACTATGTGATAGATACTGAGAAGGAAGCTGAAGAGAATGCAGAGGCTTTTGATCAGATAGACAAAGATATAATATGTCATACGGTTCAGGGAAAGCCCGTTAAGGCTAAAACTCTGGGTCAGATGCAGTATGTTGATGCCATAAAGAATAAAATGATCGTTTTTGGCATTGGTCCGGCAGGTACGGGAAAAACCTATCTTGCAATGGCAATGGCAATTATGGCATTCAAGAATGAAGAGGTAAGCAGGATAATCCTTACACGTCCTGCAATCGAGGCAGGCGAAAAGCTTGGATTCCTTCCGGGTGATATGCAGAGTAAGGTCGATCCTTATCTGCGTCCCCTTTATGATGCGCTTTATCAGATCATGGGTGCCGAAACATTTTTGAAAAATATGGAAAAGGGACTGATTGAAGTAGCTCCTTTAGCATATATGAGGGGAAGAACCCTTGATAATGCATATATTATTCTTGATGAGGCACAGAATACGACACCTGCACAGATGAAAATGTTCCTTACAAGAATAGGATTTGGTTCAAAGGTTGTCATAACAGGTGATAAGACACAGAAAGATCTGGCACCGGATGCGGTATCCGGACTTGATGTTGCAGAGAGAGTTCTCGGCAAAATTGATGATATTTCCTTTATATATCTCTCATCAAAAGATGTGGTGAGACATCCGCTTGTACAGAAGATCGTTAAAGCGTATGAGGATTTTGAAACCAAAGGCAGGAGGGGACATGTCGGTAAGCGCCATAATAAGTAATATTGTCCTTTTTGTTATATCATTAGGAATCTATCTTTACGCAGTTAAGACATCCGAAAGCAATAGTTTTGAGAATGATAAATCAGGCAGATATGTACGTGTAATACTTGGACTGGGAACATTATTTTGCATTATATCTTTTTTTGGACCGGAATTTATATATCCGCTTAATGCATTGGCTGTGATATATATGATTTATACAGGATTTCCTGCTGCGATTGCGCTTTTAACCCTGTTCGGAACGGTTACGATGATAACCGCAAACGAAACAAGTGCTTACTTTTTTTATTTTATGATTCCCGGAATCATACTGCTGCTGCAGTTCAGAAATCCAAAGGAGTATTTTGATGTCAGGAAGTCTGTGATGTATTATTCACTCTCTTCGATACTTATATATACTGCACTTTTTTTGATTTATTCGTTAAAAATAACACCTGAACGTATTGTATTTCCTCTGGTGGGACTTGCGCTGAATTCACTTATAGTTGCCATTGTCATGCCTAAGCTTGCGCATGGACTCCTTTTTACAATGGAGGAAAAGTACAGCAGCATAGTTGATCCGGAATTTCATCTGTTGCTGAAGCTGAAGAAAGAAAATAAATATGAGTTTAAGAGAGCCATACACTCGGCTTATCTTTCGGGAAGATGTGCCGATAAGGTGGGTGCGGACAGCCGTATGGCAAGAGGCTGTGCTTATTATCACAGAATCGGCGTTCTTTCAGAGGGTGAGGACAGCATAGCTGTAAAAACCGACAGGCTTATTGATGAGAATGATTTTCCGGAAGAGCTTGCAGAAATGGTCAAGGTCTGTGCCGGTGCAAAGAAATCATATCTTAAAAAAGAAGTTGCCATTGCACTGATTTGTGATGAACTGGTTTCTGCGATAATCAGGTTCATGGAAGAGAAGCCCGGTGAAAATATTAACTTTGATGCGCTTATTGACCTGATATTTGAAAGGCTTTCGAACAGGGCACCTGTTGTGGATTCTGACCTTAGTTTGAGAGACATCAGAATTATCAAGAAAAAGCTTAAAGAGGAAAAACTTTATTATGACTTTTTACGTTGAGAATGAGGCTGATTTATCGCTCGGATTGGATTATCAGGCGATTTTTGAAGCTGTTGCACAGGAAGTGCTGAAGCAGGAAGGCTGTCCTTATGAGGCTGAAATTTCTTTGACGCTTGTAAATCCGGAAGATATTAAGTCAGCAAATAAAGAGTTCAGGGGAATAGATAAGGTTACTGACGTGCTGTCCTTTCCTTTGATCGAATATGAAACACCGGCTGACTTTTCTAAGGTTGAGGAAGAATTTTCCGATTGCTTTAACCCTGAGACCGGGGAGCTCATGCTGGGAGATATCATGATATGCTGTGAGAGGGCAAAGGAGCAGGCGGAAGAATACGGTCACAGCATAAAAAGGGAATTTGCTTTTCTTATTGCTCACAGTATGTTACACTTACTTGGATTTGACCATATTGAAGAAGATGAAGCTCGTGTAATGGAGTCAAAGCAGGCGCATGCTTTGGATAATCTTGGTATATCGCGCTAAAGAGGGATAAAAATATGAAGAATAAAAGGATTTTTTCTACAGCAGCACTTTTAATTTTTTCATGTTCGATTTTTTTAGGAGCCTGTGGTTCTGCTTCACAAGAGAAGGGAACTGTTGAAGATGGAATGGAAACAGTTTCAGATCCGAATGCTTATGCTGATTTTGAAAATTCCACAGGAACTGAAAACACAGTGAATCCAAGTGGAATAACTGCTGAATACGGCTATCAGTCTACCTATGGTATGAGCAGGGAAACAAAGGGCGATCAGATAAGAAGCTATCTTACCGGTAAATGGGTCAGCAAGGAAATCGGAGAAAGAAGACCTATTGCCGTAATGCTCAATAATATTGAAGAAGCTCAGCCAATGTCAGGAAGTTCTTATGCGGATGTTATCTATGAGTGCGTGGTAGAGGGATCCCTTACAAGAATGATGGGGCTTTTTGAAGACTATGACAAGCTTGATAAGATCGGTTCTGTAAGAAGCTGCAGAAACTATTTTGTTTATTATGCTCTTGAATTTGATGCGATTTACTGTCATTATGGTCAGTCAGCGTATGCAATGCCTCTGCTGAATGAGTCGTTTGTGGATAATTTAAGCGGACTTGGTTCTGAAGGCGATATTGTTTTCTATAGGACAACTGACCGTATCGCGCCTCACAATGCGTATGCTTCCGCAAAGGGAATAAAGAAGGGCATAGAGGTAAAAGGATATGATACTGCGTACAGCGCAGATTATAAGGGTAAGTTTACCTTTGCAGAGGATGATGACATTATAACACCTGACTCGGCAGATTCTTATGAGGCAACAAGAGTTGAACCGGGATATCTTATAAATAAGCCCTGGTTTGAATATAATGCCGACGACTGTAAATATTACAGGTACGAGTATGATGAAAAACAGATTGATGCCGAGAATAACCAGCAGCTTGCCGTTGATAATATAATTCTTCAGTATTCATCATGGGAGCAGGTTGATGACAAGGGATACCTTGGATTTGATTGTCATTCGGGCGGAATGATGACTTATATCACACATGGTAAGGCAAGAAACGGTACCTGGATAAGATTTGATGGAGACCAGGGTTCTGTGCGCTATTTTGATGCTGAAGGAAATGAGATTGTCATGAATCAGGGTAAGACGTGGGTATGTATTATACAGGATACTTACTCTGATAAGGTAATTGTTAAATAATAGAGGAGAATTTTTTTTACCATGCCTTCTAAAAAAAGGAGTAAAACGAATAATTTTGTTGTTCAGGGAGGGATACTTGCCATTGCAGGTATAATTACCAGAATAATCGGAATGTTTTACAGAATCCCTGTAACAAATATTATTGGTGATGAAGGCAACGGATACTATGCGGCGGCTTATCAGATTTACAATATTATGCTTCTGATTTCCTCGTATAGTCTTCCGTTGGCTATTTCAAAAATTGTTTCAGCGCGTTATTCCAGACAGGAATTTACAAATTCAGATCGCGTTTTCAGGGGCGGTCTGTTTTTTGCGTTAATATCAGGTGGAATCGCCTGCCTGCTGGTTTTCTTTGGTGCAGGATTTTTTGCGGGAAATCTCATGAGTGAGCCAATGAGTGCCATAGCTCTGAAGATTTTTGCACCAACACTTCTTGTGGTCGCAGTAATGGGAGTTGTGAGGGGATACTTTCAGGGAATGGGAACGATGGTTCCTACTGCTGTATCCCAGATTATAGAGCAGATTGTAAATGCTGTTGTAAGTATAACCGCAGCCGGAATGCTTTACAGCTATGGTTTCAAGGTGGCAAGACTTCTTAAAAATGAGCATTATGCTCCTGCCTATGGGGCTGCGGGAAGTACGCTTGGAACGAGCCTGGGTGCTTTTGCAGGACTTATATTTCTTTTAATTGTTCTTCTTTTAACCTCTGCTTCCTTAAGGAGAAACAGGGCGAAGGAAACTGTTAAGGCTGTAGAGCCTATGTCCGATATAGTTAAGCTTATATTGCTTACGGCAGTTCCTGTTATTCTGAGTACGGCAATATATAATATAAGCGACGTTCTTGATAATGGTATCTTTAATAAGATAATGACGATGAAGGGACAGGGTGTAGAAAAGACTGCAATCTGGGGCGTTTATTCAGGAAAGTACAAACTGATGATGAATATACCCATTGCTCTTGCAAATGCCATGTGTTCCTCGGTTGTGCCTACTCTTTCGTCCTGCATCGCGGCAGATAATATCAGAGGAGCAAAAAGAAAGATTTTTACGGCAATAAGGGTTACGATGCTCATTGCGATTCCCTGTTGTGTTGGAATGGCTGTTCTGGCGAAGCCCATGCTTTCAATGCTCTTTACAGGAGATTTGACTTTGGCTGCAAGACTGGTTCAGTTCGGCTCCATATCGATAATTTTCTTTTCGATATCAACTCTGACAAATGGTATTTTGCAGGGAATCAACCATCTTGAGATTCCGGTAAGGCATTCAGCTATATCTTTAGTCGTACATATTGCGGCACTTTACTTTATGCTGGAGCACACGAATCTGGGAATATATGCGGTCGTTTATGCGAATATTCTTTTCGCTTTTCTTATGTGCGTTATGAACCAGTTTTCAATCAGACGTCATCTTAAGTACAAGCAGGAGGTTCCGAGAACCTTTATAATACCTGCGATTTCAGCCTTTATTATGGGTGTTGTGGTTTTTGCCCTGTATAATCTGACTATCAGATTTTTAGGTAATATTGCAAGTACGCTTATATCAATGGCTGTCGGGGCATTTGCTTATTGTTTCTGTATATTAAGGCTTCATGGGGTCAGGGAAGAAGAGATAAATGAAATTCCCGGAGGTGTTTTCTTCGCCGGAATTGCAAGGTTTTTACACATGATATGAGAAAAATAGCTATTATAGGCGGCGGAGCATCGGGACTGATGGCTGCGATAACGGCAGCCCGTTTTGGGGCTTCAGTCACCATATTTGAAAAGAATGAACGTGTCGGTAAGAAAATTCTTCAGACAGGAAACGGAAAGTGTAATTATACAAATGAAGAAATGTCTGTTTCGAAATTTTATTCCTCTACAGATAATGGTCTTATAGAGAAAGTTCTTTCGGACTTTGATGAGAAAAAGGTAATTTTGTTTTTTGAAGAGCTTGGAATAGTTCCGCGAAAAAGAAATGGCGGTATTTATCCATATCCTGAAACTGCTTCGGCAGTTCTTGATGTTTTGCGAATGGAAGCCGGAAGATTGGGAATCAGGCTGAAAGAATCTGCGAATATTACGGAAATAAAGAATGAAGCTGCCTCATTCCTTCTCGCAGGAGAGCAGTTTGACAGGATAATTATTTCGACTGGTGGTAAATCCGCACCGAAAACCGGTTCAGACGGTGAGGGTTATAAGCTTGCAAAAAAATTCGGTCATAAAATAATAAAGCCCTTACCCGCATTGACACAGCTTAAAAGTGATAAGAGCTGTTTTAAGTCACTTACGGGTGTAAGGGCTGAGGCGAGCCTGTCGCTTTATATTGACGGAAAATTCTCAAAATCCAGTCATGGAGAATTGCAGCTTGTCAATTACGGACTTTCCGGAATATGCAGCTTTGAATTGTCATCAATAGTTGCAAGAGCTGTTGACAGAGGGCGTAAATGTGAGGTAGTGGTTAATTTCTTCGAAGATTATTCAAAGAAAAGCTTTCTTGAACTCATAAAGAAAAGAATAGGTCTTCATGGTGAGAGAGCTGCCGAACAGCTGCTTACAGGACTGTTTAACAAGAAACTTGCACTTGTTTTTCTTAAAGAGGCTTCAATAAATCTAAACCTGAGAGCTGATAAGATAAGTGAGAAAGCTTTGAACTCATTAGCGGAATCAGTCTGTGCGTTTAGGGTTCCCATAACAGCTACGGGAGATTTCAGCAAATCGCAGGTAAGCTCCGGTGGAGTAAACCTTACGGAAGTAAATGACAGGCTTGAATCAAAAAAAATAAAGGGACTTTTCTTTGCAGGAGAGGTTCTTGACGTAGATGGTATATGCGGAGGCTATAATCTGCAATGGGCATGGAGCAGCGGTTACTGTGCAGGAAAGGCGGCAGCGGTTGATTAAGATAAATCAGTTGAGATTTGAACATGAAGCAGGTCCTGATGAAATATACAAAAAGTCCGCGAAAATACTGCGCTGTAAAAGCAGTGCACTTTCAAAGCTGAGGATTGTAAAGAAGTCAATTGATGCAAGGCAGAAAAATCATATTCTGTACATCTATTCCGTCCTTTTAACGGCAGAAAATGAAGATATTCTTGTGAAACGCTCAAAATCAAAGGATGTTTCTATATTTAAGGAAAAGCTGTACAGGCTGCCCATACTGAAGGCAGACCTTGAGAATATCGAAAGGCCGGTTATTGTCGGATTTGGTCCGGCAGGAATGTTTGCCGCACTCTTGCTTTCGAAAGCAGGATTAAAGCCTCTTGTAATAGAAAGAGGCGAGGATGCAGACAGCCGCAAAGAAACGATTGAGTCTTTCTGGCAGGGAAAGGCTCTTGACAGCGAATCGAATGTACAGTTTGGTGAGGGCGGTGCCGGTACCTTTTCAGACGGCAAGTTAAATACCCTCGTAAATGACAACGAGGGAAGAAGCAAATTTGTCCTTGAAAACTTTGTTCGATTCGGAGCTGATAGCGCAATAATAACTGATGCGAAACCGCATATCGGTTCTGATGTGCTGATAAAGGTTGTAAAAAATCTTCGTAAGGAATTCATAAATCTGGGCGGAGAGATTCGTTTCAAAAGCAAAATGACTGATTTTGAAACGGATGAAAACGGCAGGGTAAGCGCTGTTATTGTCAATGGTAATGAAAGGATTCCCTGTTCAAGACTTATTCTCGCGATTGGTCACTCGGCAAGAGATACCTTTGAACTGCTTCACTCGAAAGCTCTTTCGATGGAAGCCAAGCCTTTTGCAGTAGGAGTGAGGGTTGAACATTCACAGGAGATGATAAATAAGGCTCAATATGGCGACAGCTATGATGAAAATCTTTCAGAATCTCCCTATAAGGTTACTGCCAAGGCTTCTGACGGAAGAGGAGTATATTCATTCTGTATGTGCCCCGGAGGATACGTAGTGAATGCTTCCAGTGAAGAGGGCAGACTTGTTACCAACGGTATGAGCAATCATGGAAGAGATTCCGGAAATGCAAACAGTGCAATAATTGTGACGGTTTCGCCGGAAGATTATGGCGGAACGGAGGTGCTTTCGGGTGTTGAGTTCCAAAGAACGCTTGAAGAAAAGGCTTTTAGGGCAGCCGATGGGATGCTTCCCTATCAGCGATTTGAGGATTTTGAAAAAAATAAATTGAGCAGCAGTTTTGGAAAAGTCACACCTAAATGCAAAGGACAGTATAAGCTTGCTGATTTAAGAAATGTTCTTCCTGAATTTATATCGAAGGACATAATAGAGGGAATGCATCAGTTCGGTCAGAAAATAAGCGGCTTTGATGATGCAGACACTCTGCTTTCCGGTGTTGAGAGCCGTACTTCGTCACCTGTAAGGATTATTCGTGATGAGTCGGGCAATTCAAGCATAAAGGGAATTTATCCGAGCGGCGAAGGAGCAGGATATGCGGGCGGAATTATGTCAGCAGCAATGGATGGAATGAAGACGGCTGAAAAAATCATAAAGGAAATCAATCAAAATGGAAAATAAGAGAGATGTATCTTCGATAAAGAGAATTGTCGTAAAAATCGGTTCGTCGTCCATAACTCATTCTGAGACCGGCGGAGCAGACCTGAACCGTATGGAAAAGCTTGTAAGGGAGCTTTCCGACCTGAATAATGCGGGATACGAGGTAATACTTGTTTCTTCGGGAGCGATTTCCATAGGGCTCAAGGCAGCAAGAATCTATGATACTTTCTATGACGGAAGGGAAGCGGATCCCGAACGTCCTGATGAGAAGCTTAAGCTGAAGCAGGCGGCAGCTGCAATAGGTCAGGGCAGACTGATGATGATCTATGAAAAGTTTTTCGGTGAGTATAATCAGATTACGGCTCAGGTTCTCATGACTACAAGAAATATCAGGAATAATATCGACAGATATAATGTGGCAAATACCTTAGAGGAGCTGTTAAAGCTTAAGGCTATCCCGGTAGTAAATGAAAACGACTCTATCTCAACTTATGAGATCAAGTTCGGTGATAATGATACGCTTTCATCGGTAGTTGCATCAATAAGCCATGCGGATCTGCTTATCCTGCTGTCGGACATTGATGGTCTTTATACCGATGATCCGAGGACAAATCCTGATGCGGAATTTATATCTTACATAGAAGACCTTAATGATGAGTATGACTCTTACGCAAAGGGCAGTACAGGAAGCAACAGAGGAACGGGAGGTATGGCTACAAAAATGAGGGCAGCCCATATCGCGTCCCAGTCGGGAACCAACATGGTTATTGCAAATTCCGAAAATCTCGAAGTTATTCATGAGATTGTTCAGGGCAAGGAAGTCGGAACATGGATAAAAGCACACGCAAATCCTGATTTTTATGTGAGTGATTATTTTGAAGATGAATTCTGATAAAGAGCTTTATGAAGCAAAGAAAGCCCTAAGACGTAAAATCCTTAAGCTGAGGGGAGAAATTCCCGAAAGTGAAAGAAGGACAAAATCCGAAAAAATATACGGACGTCTGTGCAGGGAGGATGCTTTTATAAATGCTTCGGTAATATTTTTCTTTGCGGGATATGGGACGGAAGTCCGGACGGATTTCATGATTGAGGATGCCATGAAAAAGGGTAAAAAAATCGCTCTGCCGAAGGTGGTCAGTGATACTGAGATAGAATTTTATTTCATAAACTCACCGAATGATCTGGCAGAAGGCTATAAGGGCATCCCTGAGCCTCATGAAAAAGCGGAAAAAGCTTTAATAGACCCGGAGCTTATCGTAATGCCGGGGCTGGCATTTGACCATGAAAGAAACCGCACAGGCTACGGAAGAGGCTACTATGACAGATATCTGGCTCAGCTCAAAGGGCAGACAAAAAGCATTGCGATATGCTTCGATGAGCAGATTCTGGATACTATCCCGTCAGAAGAAAATGATATAAAGCCTGACAGGATAATAAGCGATAAGAGGATTATTAACTGACAGTTCCTTATGAACAGGTTCTTAGGTCGATTTCCGACAGCGTTTCGGGAAAATCAGCTGAGAGCGCGGCTACAGCGGATTTATAGGAATTAGATAGCTCATAGGATTTCAGATGACAGTAGGTAAGTGTTTTTTCTTCACCAAAGGGCAGCATCAGACCCTCGGCAGAAGGCAGGCTTTCAAAGGAATTAAGAGGCATGGACAGCCCCATAGCACACGCCTTTATACAGCTCTCCTTCAAGACCCATATACTGTAGAAGAGGTCATTGACTTTAAGACTGTCTGACTCGGATTCGGAGAGCTTAAGAAGGGCTGAATATTCATTTTCGGTAAAAAAACGTCTTGCTATATTTAAGATATTTGCGTTTGTTTCATCGGTATATTGTATGTCACAGCCGATTTCTTTGTCGGATACGGCACAAAAGGCTCGTTCCTTCGAGTGTGAAAGGCTGAAATGGAAATCAGGATAATCTTTCAGATAAGGTTTTCCATATTTTCCTTTTGCAAAAACAATATCGTTTATATCAAGGTTGTGAACGGAAAGGGCATGCTTTAACAATAGTCCTGCTCCGAGCTCTAAATTTTTGTCGGAGTCAAAGCGCATCTTATCAACCTTCTCTTTCCTGAAATCAGGAAGGGAATTATATTTGTTTTTGAAAATTTCAGAATTATTTAAGCAGGAAACATCTGCGATATATATTTTAATCATGATAAAATTATACAATATTTTTTCGTGAAAAGCTTTATGAAACGAAAGGATTTTTAATGAGTTTGAAGGATTTAATGGAAGAGGTTAATCAGGTTCCCGAAAATGAGCCTGAAAGACAATATTATTTTATAGATAAAGTAAAGGAATTTATTGAAAAGAAGAAAAAGGAAACAGGACGCCCGTTAAAGGCTATCTGCCAGACCTTTGGCTGTCAGATGAATGAGAGGGATTCCGAAAAGATAGTGGGAATACTTGAAAAGATAGGCTATGAAAGGGCTGAAAGCGAGGAAGAGGCTGATTTCATTATCTACAATACCTGTACGGTCAGGGATAACGCTGATCAGAGAGTGTTCGGAAGGCTTGGCGTACTGAAAAAATATAAGGAAAAAAATCCTGATCTGAAAATAGCCCTCTGCGGCTGCATGATGCAGGAAGAGACGGTCATAGATAAGATCAGGGAAAGCTATAGACATGTGGATCTGATTTTCGGCACTCATAATCTTTTCAAGATAGCAGAGCTTCTTTTTACGGTCTTTGAATCGGACTCGCAGGTAATAGATATCTGGAAGGATACGAATCTTATAGTTGAGGATCTTCCGGTAAGCCGCAAATTCCCCTTCAAGAGCGGGGTCAATATAATGTTTGGCTGCAACAATTTCTGCAGCTACTGTATAGTTCCTTATGTCAGGGGACGCGAGAGAAGCAGGAATCCAAAAGCAATTCTCCGCGAGGTGGAAAAGCTTGTGGCGGATGGAGTTAAGGAAGTCATGCTTCTCGGACAGAATGTCAACTCTTACGGAAAGGGGCTTGATGAAAAGATTAATTTTGCAGAGCTTTTGCAGGAAGTATCAAAGGTTGAGGGGTTAGAAAGAATACGTTTTATGTCCTCACATCCAAAGGATCTTTCTGATGAACTTATAGAGGCAATGGCGGCTTCGGACAAGGTATGCAGGCATTTCCATCTTGCGCTCCAGTCAGGAAGCGACAGGTTACTGAAGGCAATGAATCGCCATTATACAAAAGAACAGTATCTTGAACTTGTGCGTAAACTCAGGACTGCAATGCCTGACATAGCCATAACAACTGATATAATCGTCGGTTTCCCCGGAGAGACAAAAGAGGACGTAGATGAGACGATAGACATTGTAAAAAAGGCCGCTTTTGACGGGGCATTTACTTTTGTATATTCTAAAAGAACCGGAACACCGGCAGCTTCCATGGAAAATCAGTGCAGTGAGGAGTTTGTAAAAGAGCAGTTTGACAGGGTTTTAAAAACCGTTCAGGAAACTTCCAAATCGCAGGCGGAAAGATTTACAGGGCAGACTGTTAAAGTGCTTGTGGAGACTGTCAATGATAAGGATGATGCGATGGTTACGGGAAGGATGAGCCAGAATCATGTTGTCCATTTCAAGGGCAGCAGTTCACTTGTCGGCAGTATCGTCAGTGTTCATCTTGATGAATGCTGCGGATTCTATTATATGGGAACCATGGTCTGATACGAGAGAGGGAAATTGTGACAATTAAAGAGGTTGACAGAGAAAAGCTTTCGCCCATGATGCTTCATTACATTGAGACGAAGGAAAAATATCCGGATTCAATTTTGTTTTACAGGCTCGGAGATTTTTATGAGATGTTTTTCGATGACGCATTGATTGTATCAAAAGAGCTTGAAATTACTCTTACCGGTAAAAGCTGCGGGCTCGAGGAAAGGGCTCCTATGTGCGGAGTTCCTTTTCATGCGGTTGACAGCTATCTTGATAAGCTGGTTGCGCTTGGGCATAAGGTTGCGATATGTGAACAGCTTGAAGATCCGAAGACAACAAAGAATATTGTAAAAAGAGATGTGATACGGGTTGTTACTCCGGGAACAAACATGAATATGCAGGCACTCGATGAGGGCAAAAACAACTATCTTATGTGTGTCGTGTTTTTCGCGGATATGTTTGGGATTGCTGTTACCGATGTCACAACGGGTGATTTCTATCTGACGGAGGTTGAGACCTTAAGACAGCTGACGGATGAGATTTCAAGATATATGCCAAGTGAGATAGTATGCAATCCTGCATTTTTCTTTAGTGGTATCAACCTGGATGATCTGAGGGAAAGGCTTGGAATAGTCGTAAATCAGCTTGATGAGAAGTGCTTTGCCGATGAGGTTTCGCTCGGAATATTAAAAAAACATTTTCAGGTCGAAGATATTGCTGAGATAGGTCTTGCGGAATTTGATATAGGAGCTCATGCAGCAGGGGCAGTACTGTCATATCTCGCAGATACACAGAAGACGGATTTAAGCAATTTAACGAAAATTTCTCCTTATAAAAGTGCCAATTACATGATAATAGACGCTTCGACAAGAAGAAATCTCGAACTGACGGAGACCTTAAGAGAAAAGAACAAGAGAGGAAGCCTTCTATGGGTTCTCGACCATACAAGAACCGCGATGGGAGCGAGACTTTTAAGAAGTATCATTGAACAGCCTCTCATAGATGCAGATGCCATAAATGCAAGGCTTGACGCGGTAGAAAACCTTAACGAAAGGATTATGGACAGGGATGAGATAAGGGAATATCTCTCTGCCGTCTATGACCTTGAAAGACTTCTTTGCAAGATAAGCTATGGTTCGGCAAATCCAAGAGACCTTGTGGCACTTAAGGGTTCGCTGAAAATGATGGCACCGGTCAGGAATCTGGCAGCAGATTTTGACGCAGCACTCCTAAAGGAGCTTTCTGAAAAAATAGACGCACTTGAAGATATTTATAATCTGATAGAGTCAGCGATCATTGATGATCCGCCGCTTGCACAAAAGGAAGGCGGTATCATAAAGGACGGTTATAACGAGACGGTTGATGAGCTAAGAAGTGCGGGAAAGAATGGCAAAAAATGGCTGTCAGACTTAGAGGAGAGAGAACGCGAGCGAACAGGAATAAAGAATCTGAAGGTTAAATTCAGCAAGGTTTTCGGTTATTCCATAGAGGTCACAAATTCCTATCTTTCCCTCGTGCCGAAGGATTATGTCAGAAAACAGACGCTTACCGGCGGTGAGAGGTTTATAACCGATGAACTGAAGAAAATGGAAGATACCATACTTAATGCAGAGGACAGGCTGACCTCGCTTGAGTATGAGCTCTTCTCGGAAATCAGAGCCAAGATTTCCGACTCCGTAGACAGGATACTTACTACGGCAAAGGCTGTAGCCATGATTGATGTTTTGCAGTCGTTTTCCTATGTGTCTGACCGCTATGGTTATGTCAGACCGGGGATTAATGATAAGGGCGTTATAAATATTAAAAACGGGCGTCACCCTGTCGTTGAAAAGATGATTTCCGGAAATTCTTTTGTTCCTAATGATGTTTTCTTAGATCAGAAGAAAAACCTGATTGCCATTATAACGGGTCCGAACATGGCAGGTAAATCTACCTATATGCGGCAGTGCGCCCTCATAGTGCTTATGGCGGCGATTGGCTGTTTTGTTCCGGCGGAAAGCGCGGATATTGCAATAGTTGACAGGATATTTACAAGAGTCGGTGCCTCAGATGATCTTGCTTCCGGTCAGTCCACATTTATGGTGGAAATGTCCGAGGTTGCGAATATTTTGCAGAATGCCACGCCGAGAAGCCTTCTTATCCTTGATGAGATAGGAAGAGGTACATCCACCTATGACGGACTTTCCATTGCATGGGCTGTAGTTGAATATATAGCAAATACCGCTTCCATAGGAGCGAAAACACTTTTCGCAACACATTATCATGAACTTACCGAGCTGGAAGGAAAGATACCCGCTGTAAGCAATTTCTGTTTTGCGGTAAAGGAAAACGGCGAAGACGTTGTTTTTTTAAGGAAAATAGTTCGCGGTGGTGCAGATAAATCCTACGGAATACATGTTGCAAGGCTTGCGGGAGTTCCCACCGGAGTTATAGACAGGGCGAATGAGATAGTCTGGGAGCTTTCCGATAATGATATTGCGGCGAAGGTGCGGTCGATTTCGGCATCAGGAACAAAACGCGAGAGAAAACGCAAAATGGATGAGGTTGACTTGAATCAGATGTCGTTTTTTGATACGGTCAGCGACAATGATGTGTTAAAGGAGCTTGAAGAAGCGGATATTTCACACATGACTCCGATGGATGCGCTAAATACATTATATAAGTTACAAAATGAGCTGAAAAACCGTTGGAAAGCCGGATAAAGTATAAAAAATAATGAGGTATAAGGCATGGGCGAGATCAGGGTTCTTGATGAAAAAACAATAGATAAAATTGCGGCAGGAGAGGTCGTGGAAAAACCGGCATCAGTTGTCAAAGAGCTTGTGGAAAACGCTATAGATGCCGGTGCTTCAAGCATTTCTGTCGAGGTTAAAAATGGCGGAAGCGACCTTATCAGAGTAAGTGATAATGGTGACGGAATAGTAAGGAATCAGGTTCGGACTGCTTTTCTGCCTCATGCGACAAGCAAGCTTCAGAAGATAGAAGACCTTGAAACGATTGAAAGTCTAGGATTCAGGGGGGAGGCTCTTCCGAGTATAGCCTCGGTATCCCAAGTGGAGCTTCTGACAAAGACAAGGGATGAGATTACCGGTGTAAGGTTCTGCATAGACGGCGGAACAGAGCAGGCATTTGAGGAAGTCGGCGTTCCTGACGGGACAAGCTTTATTGTCAGAAATCTTTTTTTTAATACTCCGGCAAGAAAAAAATTCCTGAAATCAGCCATGACGGAAACGGGTTATGTTACTGAACTTGTAGAACAGCTTGCGCTTCTGCGTCCGGACATTGCTTTTAAATATACGGCAAATTCCGCGAATAAGCTTGTTACGAGCGGAAATGGTGACTTGAAGGAGGTTATTTACAGGATTTATGGGCGTGACATTACCTCGGCTCTTTTGGAAATCGAGCGTGAAGAGGAAGGCATGACGGTTCATGGATTTATAGCGAAGCCCGTCATTGCACGTTCGAGCCGGGGAATGGAGAATTACTTTGTTAATGGCAGATATGTTAAGGACAGGGTAATAGCAAGAGCTATTGAGGACGGCTATTCAGGTTTCCTTATGCAGCATAAATTCCCGTTTACGGTGCTTAGCATAAATGTTCCGACAGAACTTCTGGATGTTAATGTTCATCCGAGAAAGATGGAGGTTAAATTCAGCGAGAGCGAAAAGGTTTATGACTTCATTCGAAATGCTGTCAAGGAAACCCTTTCAGGAAGGGAATTTATAAACAGCTTTGACTTTGAAAAGACAAGCTCTAAAATAGCTGAGGCACCGAAAGCACCGGTTAAGGCATCGGAACCGTTTGAAAAAAAGCCTTTCAGGGAGGTTATAATTGAACCTGCCGTATTCAGAAAAACTGATAATAAACCTGTAGAGACAGCAAAATCTGAGAATAAGATTGATGAGATTGTAAAGCCGGAAACGGGTAATACTGTATTGAAGGAACCGGAATTGAAGCTTATCCGGAATGAGGTTCAGGAAGAAGTGCCGAATGAAGTGCTGAATGAGGTTCAGGAAGAAGCTTTAGAATACTGTCCGAAACAGCTGAACCTTTTCGAGGAAAAAATTCTTGATAAGAACAACGCTGATGAATTCAGTATCATAGGGCAGATATTTGATACCTATTGGATAGTCCAGTACAAGGACAAAATGCTGATGATAGACCAGCATGCTGCACATGAAAAGGTGAACTACGAGCGTTTCATGAAAAAATTCGAAGAACGCAGTGTAGATAAGCAGATATGCAGTCCGAGTGTGATTGTTACATTGGATGCAGTTCACCGGAGTATTCTTGAACGTTTCATGGAAAGATTTGACGAGATGGGCTTCGAGATAGAGCCCTTTGGCGGAAATGATTTTGCAATCAGGGCAGTACCGGCTGATCTGTACGGACTTACGGAGGAAGAGGGGCTCATATCCCTTTTGGATGAACTGGATGAGGGGGTAAGCGTTTCGGAAGTGAGTGCGATTCACGACAGGATAGCAACTATGTCCTGCAAGGCGGCAGTCAAGGGGAATATGAAGCTCTCCCATACAGAAGCAAAGGCACTTATAGGCGAGCTTATGGAGCTTAAAGATCCTTACAACTGTCCTCATGGCAGACCAACGATAATACAGATGTCAAAATCGGAGCTTGAAAAAAAGTTTAAGCGGATTATATGAAAAGGAAACTATATATTCTTGCAGGACCTACAGCGGTGGGGAAAACCGCTCTGTCGATCAGTCTTGCAAAGAGAAACAATCTTGAAATAATTTCAGCTGACTCAATGCAGGTTTATAAGGGACTGGATATCGGCTCCGCGAAGATCAGCCCCGAGGAAATGCAGGGAGTCAGGCATTATCTTATTGACGAGCTTGAACCCTCGGAAAACTTTAATGTTGCCCGTTTTCAGGAAATGGCGAAGGAAGCAGCGGAGGAAATCTATTCAAAGGGGAAGATACCACTTGTTGTGGGCGGAACAGGCTTTTATACGCAGGCTCTGCTCTATGACATAAATTTTTCTGAAAATGAGGTTGATAAAGAACTGAGAGCCCGAATTGACCGCGAGGCAAAGGAAAAAGGAGCGGAATATCTGCATGGGCTTCTGAGAAGCATTGACAGTGAGTCAGCGGAGGCGATTCCTGTCGGAAATGTCAAAAGAGTTGCAAGAGCCTTGGAATACTGCATATCCACAGGTGAAAAATTTTCAGAACATAACAGACGCGAGCGTGAGAAGGAATCACCTTATGATTTCCGCTATTTTGTACTGAATATGCCGAGAGACCTCCTTTACCGCAGAATAGAAGAGCGCGTGGATATCATGATGGAAAAGGGTCTTCTTCAGGAAGTAAGGAATTGTCTTGAAATGGGGCTTAAAAGCAATATGAATTCGATGCAGGGGCTCGGATACAAGCAGCTTATACGGCATCTTAACGGGGAATGCAGTCTTGAAGAGGCTGTTGAAGACATAAAAAAAGAGACGCGGCATTTTGCGAAACGTCAGCTTACCTGGTTTCGTCGGGAAAGAGACGTGATCTTTATAGATAAAGACAAATTTTCGTCAGATGACGAAATTGCCGCATACATAGAAAAAAATTTTTAGAGAGTTATAGCAGAAATGGATAAATATATACAATACGAGAAACTCAAGATAAGCAGGGAAGTATTCGATTTTGGAGAGAAGGTCTTATCCGGCTTAAAGGAAAGATTTGCACTGATAGACGAGACGGCTGAATTTAACCAGCTGAAGGTCATTGATGCAATGCACAGAGCAAAGGTCGGGGAAGCCTGCCTCAGCGGAACAACCGGTTACGGATACAATGACATAGGACGTGATGCGCTTGAAAAGGTATATGCGTACTGCTTCAACGGCGAGGATGCCCTCGTCAGACCTCAGATAACCTGCGGAACACATGCACTTGCGCTTGCGCTTATGTCAAACCTGCGTCCGGGAGATGAACTTCTGTCGGCAGCGGGAAAGCCCTATGATACCTTAGAGGAGGTTATAGGAATACGACCTTCCAACGGCTCTCTTGCAGAATACGGCATAACTTACGCACAGGCAGACCTTACCGATGAAGGAGAGTTTGATTTTGAGGCCATAAAGAACAGGATCAATGAACGCACGAAGCTTGTAACGATTCAGCGTTCAAAGGGTTATCAGACAAGGCGGACGCTTTCGGTCAGGCAGATAGGTGAGGCAATAAAATTCATCAAGTCGATTAAACCGGAGCTGAAGGTTATGGTTGATAACTGCTACGGAGAATTTGTGGAACGGGAAGAGCCGACGGACTACGGCGCGGATATGATCGTCGGTTCGCTTATAAAAAATCCGGGCGGCGGACTTGCACCTA
>CAJOPI010000074.1 GCA_905236275.1 uncultured Lachnospiraceae bacterium
CCTCCAGTACATCTACTGCAAGGAAATAGGATACTCCGACTCTTGACGCTGTCCATACCCAGTCAACATCATGCTCTTTGTCATACCTGACAATCAGTGCCTCGTTGTAGGAATGCCTGTAACTTCCGTAACTGTCATTTGCACTGAAAGTCCATGAAGGATCATCGCTTTCGCCAAAGGTATAGCCTGCCGCAACAAAAGCTCCCTCTTCACTTTCTCCCTCTGCCGGCTTCAGATAAGCCGCGCCTTCGAATTTGTCCTCGTACAATCCCCCATAACTCTTTGCAGACTTGAAATCAAGAACACTCGAAAACTTTGATACGGTTGCAGAACTCATCGTATCAATCGTTGATTCCCTGGCCTCTACATATACTCCGTTAGCCATCAGATTTCCAAAAAACATGCCGGCTGAAAGAAGTCCGCAAAGCGCCTTCCTAAAACTTTTTTTCATATAAAACCTAAACCCTTTCTTTACGCTCCGAAATTTTCCAAGGAACATTCCTCAAAAGCTGTTCCTTAACCGCGAGCAGAAATATTATCTTATAAAATGTACTGATATTCAAACAAAACGAGCCTTTTTGAAAATCTTTCTCATTATCCTGCTTCTTCTATTTTTCACCGAATTTTCGAAATGTTTTCACAATCCCTGTTTTTCGTAATACTATCATCTATTTATTAAGGAGAGTTTTTGATCTCTCAGACTCACATCTTTTATCTATGAAAGGAGTTTTATTAATCATGAAAAGGAGTATAATCGCAAAAGCGCTGGCAGCAGTGTATTCGTTCACTGCCATCTTCAGTTTGTCAACTGTAGCTTTTGCAGCAGCGTAAATGACTCAACAGCCGGAACTGTTCAGATACAGGGAAAGAATAATTTCACAGGAACCGCATTGATCAAAAATATTACTGTCAAATAAAAATTGCCCCACAGAATCCATATGATTCTGTGGGGTGTTTTTTTATCCTTCATCATGCTTATTCTTAATTTACATGACATCACTTTTGACCCTGATATCTTTATATATGAGCTTGGCTCTTTAAGAATCTCGTACCTTTTAAGTTGCGGAAATCACCGGCACTAATGCCGCATCGGATTGTTCATTATCTACAACGTGACTTTTCAGATGCCTTCATTTCGTACATTCGTCCGTCAGCGCATTTGTAGACCTCTTCCGAATTGTCAAGACCTGCTTCGGTATTTTTGGCTATGCCGTAGGAAGCGGATATTGTCATGTCGAATTTTTCGGATTTTTCAGAAGAGAGCTTCCTCATCCTCTCTATTGCAGTGTCGATTTCAGACCAGTTTTCCTCAAAAACGAGCACTAAAAACTCGTCACCTCCCATACGGAAGACGTTGCCGACCGAATCAAAGCTTTCCTTAAGTAAATTCGAGAAAACTGTGATAAGAAGATCCCCCTTTTGATGTCCAAAGCTGTCATTGACAGTTTTCAGACCGTTTAGATCTATGGAAATCATACAGTAATTATTCTCATCGCCGCCAAGTCCCTCCATAATTTCCTCAGCCATAGCCCTGTTGAAGAGTCCGGTCATCCGGTCATTATAGGCCATCTTCAAAAGGACTTCTTTTTCCGTTTTTGCTGCAACCTTAGCAGACATATCGGAATAGGAGCGGACAATATAGCTCGAAAAAAGAATTATTACAAAAATAAGTGTGCCGTATGGTGTTATAGGCAGTCCCAGACTCGCATCATTTGCTATCAGGTACTTTTGAATATTGAACCTCAAAAGATCGATCACGACAATAACGCACAATTCAACCATACCGAACTGCATAATTATCCTGTCAAGGTGAATACTCTTTCTGGTTCTGCGTATAGCGAAAAATATGGCTGTCATCATCACCAGAACCATCAGATGAAAATATGGAAGCATTGAAGGAACATGGATGACATTGTTTACAGAAAGAGTTATAGCAGTTATAAGGAAAAGTATGGATAGAATTATCAGGGCGTTCATTTCCCGACGGCTTCCCTTTGAACTTTTCTCATTTATCAGAAAAAAACGCACCAGAAAGAGCGCAGGAATAATGGCCGAATAAAGTGTATAATACTCGACCAGTGTTATAAAAACAAGATCAGTGCTGAAAAGCTGCAGCAAATTGTCATAGCAAAGAGACCAGATTCCGACGCAGAAACTCAGCACCCCGATATGAAGCACAGGATTGACCGTTCTCTTGTAAACCGAAACAACCACTCCTACGCTGAAGGAAATTATCCCCAGTACGATAAGGAATATACCGACAAATAAAGTTCCTCTTTTAGTAGATGCCAAAATATAGTATGCAAGATCCGAGCGCAGCAGCCTTATATTTCCTATGTTGGTAAAGGCATTGACCTCTGACGGCCTGATTTCAATCATCAGCGGTTTACCTCCGGAATGATCCGGCAATGGGATAAAATGATGGCAGCTCGGTGCTATTTTATGGCGCCGAACATACTCCATGCCATTCGAATAAACCTGATGTCCGTTGACAAATACCCGGATTCCGCTCAACGACACAAGCATAGACATGGAACTTCCGTTGTTAAGATTTTCCGGAAGGAGACTTCGGAGCAGGATAACGTCTCCCGGTTTTACAGCATTGGGAAAATGAAATTTTTCTATATTGTCGGCAAAATATTTCTTCCCATTGTAATAAACCTCCCACTTACCTTCATATTCCGAATAAACTTCTTTATCAATTTTGGGCGCGAAGAAAAATTCTGCCGAAAGGGCAATAAGTATTATAAAAACGGACATGACAAATAAGAGGTGTATAAAATATTTATTTTGAAAAATTACCTCTTTCATCCCTGTAGTTCCCCCGGTAGTACCAAACGAGTATAACTCAGTAGACCGATATCGTATGATCGAGCAGATATCTTCCATCTGCCAGCTTCACCGGTTGGACGCTTATGTTGACAGCTGATGCATCGAGTTCTTCGAGTACCTTGCCCAAAAGCGTCCTGTCAGCTTCCTTAGAATTATAAGCTTCACGAAGCGATTCATAAAGCTCATCACCCTCGATAATATTTGTGTAATGGTAGCTTCCCTTACCCTTTTCGACCAGTTCCCTGTATGTATCATCATAATACGAAGAAATGTCTTTGATCAGGTCAGCCTCACTAAAACCATAATCTTCAATACCCGGAAGGTCTTCTTCTTCGCCGCCGTCCTCGTCCGAGCCGTCATATGCGTATTCCACGCCTACACAGGCAGGAAGATAGACCGACAGGGTACGTCTTGCATGGTCTTTTGAAAAGTCCGCATCCGTCTTATTGAAATAATCATAATTGCAGACCTTGTCATCCTCAGTATCGTCCCAGGTTACATCAAGATTGTAATAATCATCTCCGAGTTTAATAATGTTCCAGGCATGTGCTTCTCCCGCATAGCCGGCACAAAAGTAAGCCGGAACCTTAAGCTCCTGCATGAGATACTGAAAAGCCCTTGCATATCCGGCACAGACCGTTTCACCATTTACCAGCGAGCTGTAGGCGGACTGGTTCAGGGGCGCAGCCAGCGAATAGCTGTCACGTTTTGCAAGGGCGTCATGGACGTATTTTTCCTTGTCAAAATCAGAACTTAACCCCGACGCTGCATCAAGAATTTCATTTGCGGCATCATCGAATTCCTTCTTTGAATTGTCAAAGCTGTCAGCTGTTGAATTAAATTCAAGTTCAATCTTTATACAGTCACCGCTCTTCCTGTAGGAAGCGGAATAAGCAGTCTCCAGCCAGAACAGTTCGGGATGGTCGTAGAAAAGCGCTTCAAAGGCGTTACTAAGCTCTTTTCTGCTGATCTCCTTATTTACAGCCTTGAAATGATCATTCCTGATTTTTGCATTGGCATAAATCTGCCTGTAAAGCTCCTTTGAATTGTCATTTATAAAGTCATAGTAAGGATAAAAAAACGGATCAAATTCAAGGTCATCACCTGTAGGACCGGTCAGTAGCTGTTCTTCAAGCTTATCCGCAATATCATCGGTTACCGTTTCAACACTCTCATCTATCTCTCCGAGACCTGTTTTTCCGGCTAAATCCTCCGCAACCTCAAGACTCTCCTCAGAAGGCGCGACATAGTCATTAGAAAGCTTATCGGACAGGGCTGTGGCGGCATCTTCTTCAGTCGCTGCCTCCGACAGTTCCTCAATTTCTTCGCTGCCGTCTTCCGAAGCTTCGCTCTCCACCGATATTTCCGATAAAGGCAGTATATTCTCACTGACCGCAGAAGCTGCTTCATTTTCAGAAACAGCCGAAAACCGCGTGGGGTCAATATGCAGTACCGTACTTATGGTTTCTTTTATCTGCGCTTTCTGTTCCGGTGACGAGCCTATATAGCTTCCGATAAATACCGTTGGAAGAAGAAGCCCCGCAATGGAAAAAAGCATACCAAAAAGAGCCTTTTTCCCGCCGCCCTTCGACATGGAAAGAGCCGATACAGCCAATCCGGCTGCACTGAAGAGCATACCGACAAGCAAAAAAGAGGATAAGAATCCTATTATTCCCAATATTAAACCGGCAGTAGCCATTGCGTTCCTCCATCAGATGATAGCTACAATGGAAATACTCTTCTCCTGTGCCAGATCAACGACTTTCTGACCGCAAAGAACAAGCGGACGGGCAAGATCATTGCTGTTTTTCATGAGCACCTTTCCTTCAAGTCCGTTAGACAGCCTTACATAGCTTCCAATAAAATCATCAACGAGATGGTTGAGGAAATTATTTATGGCATTCAGGTCATATTTCTGAAGCGAATCCTGCTGGAAAAGCGAAACCACCTGATAGGCGCAAAGAGGGTCGCGATAGCTTCTCACACTTGTCATTGCCTCATAAACGTCAACTATTGCAATCATTGCTGCAAAGCGGTCTATCTCCCCACTCTTCAGTTTTTGCGGATAACCGCTTCCGTCAAAGCGCTCATGATGCTGAAGAGTTGCATTCAGGATATGCTCATCGATATCCGGCTGTCTTGAAAGCAACACCTTTCCTAAAAAGGCATGTGTCTTTACAAGTTCAAATTCAAGGTCTGAGAGTTTTCCGCTCTTGAAAAGCACTTCTTCGGGAAGCGCGCATTTTCCTATATCATATAGGAAGCCGCATCTCGTAAGCATCAGACTGTCCTTCGGGCTTAACTGCATCCATCTTGCAAAAATGCGGCAGATAAGACCGGCATTTAACATATGCGAAACAGACATATAATCCTGATGTATACGGATCAGGCTTATATATGCAAAAGCCTGTGCGGAACTCATGTCCTCAGGTATTAGTGTAGCCGCTATGTCATCAAAGACAGACCATTCCATGGGAATCCTGTCCTTTAAGAATCTGTCCACCTGTATCTTGAAAGCCTCAAGGTAAATTCTGTATTTCTGTTCAAAATTTCTGAACTCTTCCGACTGACGAATTATGAGGTAATAGGTTGATGAGCTGTTATCAAAATCCATAGATTTTTATCCTCTATATATGATGTTAAGGTCAAAAGTGATGTATATTGGGGCGGGTTATAAAGTCATTCACCCACTGGCAAGCAAGCTTGCCATGGATGATGACTTTTGACCCTGACATCATATATTTTGCAATCTTGTACAATTTGCCTATAGTCTGCTAAAATAATTATATCATGTTGATATTTCTGATGATGTTTTTTAGGGAGAACACCCAATGCTTTTACGCTTAGCTAATTTTATTTTAGGAATGAAATTAAAAATGCCCGAAAAAAGGAACAGACGACTCCTCCGAATCTACGGCTTTCTTCGTAAAAACAACAGAAAAAGGAAAAACCGCTCCTTCAAATACGAGAACTACAATGGAGGAACCTTCCTTCATTCCGAAATCGCCGAAAAGCAGGATAAAAATAACTCACTCGTAAATGTAAAAAAATATATAAATCCGTTCGGCTTCATAGAGCATCAGTGGGAAATGAAGGATCTGCTCTTTGGCAGATATCCCATGAGCTTTAACGGCTGTGAGATAATAGCCAGCTATAACGCCCTTTCCTTTCTGAAAAATTTTCGTAAAAAGAATATCAGGCTGCCCGACCTCAGGGAGCTTATATCAGAATATTATTCCGACGGTGCCTGTCTTTCCGGTGAATTTGGGACAGACCCCGCAGCGATAAGAGATTATTTTATGAAAAACAATTTCAGGGTAGAGTATAGCGAATGCCCCGCTGATTTCGACAAAATAGCGGAAAGCTCTGAGGTTTCTGTCATGACGATTTTTAACGACAGGGACGATGTGGGAAAAATGGTTCACACCCTTTGTGTTACGAAGGATAAGAATAAGTATACTGCACATAACGCACCGGGAATAAGCGGAATGACCAGCGCGGACAATATGAATGAACTGGTTCGTCGCTGCGGTTTTTATGGCGAAAAAGGAAGCGGTGTCTGCATAATAGGGATAAGTTAAAGAATATCGAACATTGTATACATCATGATAAAAAATTATCAAATACTGACTTGAAAAAAAAGCCTAAATATATTACAATTAAGAAACTGAATTGGCTCAGTAATTAGTAAATTTTATGTTGTTTAGGAGGAATTCAAAATGGCTCATGTAATTAGTGATGATTGTGTATCTTGCGGAGCTTGCGAGTCTACTTGTCCTGTAGGCGCTATCTCTGCCGGTGATGGAAAGTATGTTGTTGATGCTGATACCTGCATCGACTGCGGCGCTTGTGAGGGTGGATGCCCTACCGGTGCTATCAAAGCTGAGTAATACAAAGCGAACCCCTTAAGTCCCAAGACTTAAGGGGTTTTTCTTAGTTTTGATATTTTTTAAAAGAAATATCCACCAGATGCTGACATAAATCCTCGAAATTCATGCCTTCTGCCGCTGCCTCCTGAGGAACAAGGCTCGTGGGCGTCATTCCCGGAAGGGTATTTGCTTCAAGGCAGTAGACAATTCCGTCCGGAGCTGCAATGAAATCCATCCTTGCATAGCTCTCAAGTCCGAGTGCCTTATAAGCCTTAACCGCTATATCCTGAACCTTCGCCGTGAGCTCATCCGGAATCGGTGCCGGACAGGTCTCAACTGTACTTCCCGCCTGATATTTGTTTTTATAGTCATAAAATCCACTCTTTGGAACGATTTCGACTATAGGATATGCTTTTCCATCGATAACACAGCAGGTAAGCTCTTTTCCCTTAATATACTTCTCGACTATTACCTCATCCCCGTATTGGAAGGCATTTTTCATAGCCTCGTTAAATTCCTCATGGGACTTTACTATATAGACACCGACCGAGGAACCACCCGCATGGGTTTTTACAACGACCGGATAGCCAAACGGCGATTTATGAACCTTTTCACCAAACCTGTAGGCTGTCCATTCCGGTGTGGGAACCCCCTTCGCATCAAATATAAGCTTTGTAAAGTATTTATCCATTGCAAGTGCAGAGCCCATATAGCCCGAGCCTGTGAATTTGACACCGAAAAGAGTCAGTGCCGCCTGAACACGTCCGTTTTCACCGTCTCCGCCATGAAGTGCCATGAAAACGATATCCGAATCGCGGCAGATACGGATAACATTGGGGCCAAAATAACTGTCTGACTTATCAGCCCTTAATTTCCTTATTTCCTCGATATTCGGAGCAGCTTCCGAAATTGCCTTGATATCTGCTGCCCAGTCCCTGTCTGATCTGAAAAGTGCCTCTGAATCCTTTGCGTCGTCACCATCATAGCCCATGAATACATCAAGCAATATAACATCATGCCCTTTTTTCTTTAATGCCCTGTAGACCTGAGCTCCCGAAACGAAAGAAACATCCCTCTCTGTTGAGGTTCCTCCTGCAAGTACCGTAATTTTCAATTCAATCACCTCCGTATGCCTGTTTTGCCTTTTCTTATCCGTCTATAAGCAATTACCGCAATAATAATCCATGAAAGCAGCGATATTATATCCGCTGTATTTTGTAAAAGCGTTCCTTTATAGAATACCCTTATGCGGGCTGCGCCGTCAGTATAAACCCTGACGCGACCGTTTTCACCATTTCCGTCAACCTTTAGGGGGACGGCATTCTCATCTTCCGCAGCATAACCCTTGTAATAGACAAAAGGAACATCTATATAATCTCCTTCGATACCCGAAAGATCAACGCTGAGGCTGTTCCGGTCACGTTCAACCTCTATTCCTTCACCGTCCACAGTATACGCCATATCAGCGTCATAAACAAGCTTTAATCTGTTGTCAACCGTAGTTGGAAGCCACTCACCGCCTATAATCTCGGCAGTATAGGGTGCATGATCAAAATAATCATCTGAATAGGAATAATAGCCCTCATCATTTACAGAATAATTACTGACTGCCGAAACAGTCATAAGTGCAAGAACTGCAATCAGTCCGCTTTTTTTGATAAGTGAACTCCCTTTTCCGTTTTCGGAAACGAACTCCTTTGCGTAAAGCCCCGCCGAAAATGCCAGCAGTGGAAAAGCTATTATAAACAAACGCCATGGGAACTGGATAAAACTTAGCCTTCCGGCAAATCTTTTCCATGGGAAAAATCCCGTCGCAGAAAGAGTAAAAATCAGCCCCAGAAAAAGATTTATGTCGGCAAATCTTATCTGCCTGTCATTGTGCCTTATAAAAAAGGCAAACAGCAGCGGCAGGAAAATCGCAATCCCCATCGAAGAATAGCTGTTTTTGAAAACCTCCGTCAGAAGAAGCTTTTCGTAGTCAAGGTCAAAGGAAACCTTGGTATACTTAAAGGATGCCGACCCCATCTGTTCAAGCATCGAAATCCAGTAAAAAGCCGTAAGCGCAAGTGCTGTAAGTCCGGTCAGAGCAAGCTTCAGGAGCAATATGGGTCTGTCGATGATTTTTCTTATGCTTATGATCAGGAAAAAGCTGCAAAGACCAAGGCAGAAAAGCGTTGACAGGGTATGACAGAGTATAACGCCGGTCATACCGATTGTAAGGAGCCATGGTCTTGTCATCCCTTCATAGGCAAAATCCCAGAGTCCCGCTATAACTAAAGGAATAAAAATCAGCGCGGTAAATTCCCCGACAGCACTTCTCGTATAAACATCACCAAGATGATACTGCGCGAGGGTAAATATGACCGCGGTTATCATCGAAGCATATCTGTCCTTCGAGATATATTTCATGCTGAAATAGCTTGTAACGAAGCCCAGAATCAGTGTAAGGGCAACAAAGAGGTGGTAGGAGCTGTTTATGCTTATTCCCGCCAGCCGGAGCAGTGCCGGAATATAGAGCAGGGTGTCAGGATAGAAAAGCGAGCTCGCATAACCTTCACCTCCGAGAAAGAGCATATTTATCCTTAAAAAAGGCAAGTCCTCGCTTATTCCCGTTTTCAGGGCTTCTATCCGGAGCAGATGGTAGATAACGTCATGTCCGTTTATACAGTTGACCGTAAAAAGCGGCAGACAGGCAAAAAAAACAGTCACTAAAAATACCGGCCAGAAGCCTTCCCGACCGGTAAATATTTTGTTGAGTTTTTCCTTTATACGCCCCTTCATCCTTCACTCTTTCGGCGTGCAAGCATATGGATCTCAGAGGCAAATTCATTCTTGTCAACCACAAGCTGCAGGTCATCAATCATATTCTTAAATTTAGGTGCAAAGTATTCCTTCAAGGCACTGTTTCCATTCTGGTCAAGACATACTGAAAGCATTCTGTAGAGGTCCATTATATCAGAGCCGAATTTCCAGCTTTTATCCGCCTCAAAGCCCATTTTTCCAAGCATATGCTCAATGGAGCTGTCCGAGAAAAGGTGGGTATGGGTTCCGCCGGCATGACGGTTGTAGCAGTTCTGGTGAGCTGCCTCAAATACACAGCTCATCGAAAACATCGGAACAGAGAAATAAATATATTTAATATTTTCATTCTCCTTAATTGCCGAAAGAACCTCGTCAAGGTTGATTATATGCTCAAGTACACCTATAAACGAAACAACATTCGCCTCTGTCTCAGAAACTATTCTCGTTGCCTCTTCACTTTCAACGCTTTTAAGAATTTCCTCATCTGCCATTTTATTGGCAAATTCCACCTGTGAGGGGGAAATCTCGATTCCGCTTGCATCACAGCCGATATGCCTCATTGCACGCACGAAATAACCCGAACCCGCACCATCATCAAGAAGATGAATATCCTCTTTCTTCATTCCCTCGGAACTGAGTGCTTCGAGAAGAAATTCAGCCTTGGGAAGATATATGCTCTTCATGCGGTTTTCATAAGCTGCCCTGTCCTCTTCGGAATAATTGAGCTCATAACGGTCAACAAGATAAACCCTGTCCGCAAAATCATTGGTATCTTCATAGTCACTGTTCAGATGTCCACAGACGGGACAAAGGTGATAGCTCATTCTCTGGCTTGTATATAGGGCTTCTCCCTCGATGGGCGAATGGCAGATTTTACATTCCGTTCTTTTAGGCTGTATAAGAAGTGCATCTGCCTGCTTTTCACTCATTTCCAGCATAGCCTGGTTTTTTTCAAAAAAATCACTCTTTATTTTAAGAACATCTCCGACAGATTTGCCGTATTTTTTATTTTCCATAAATCCTTCACCTATAAAGTTTATTTTTAAGAGCCATCATAAAAATCTCTTGTATATGGCTACATGGTCGTAGATACAGCGCCATGCGCTTGAAGAGCCTCCCGTAGCGCAGATATATGCGTTTCCGCTATCATCCTCGGCATAACTTACGGCACAGTTCTTCGACTGGACCACGAAACCGGTCTTGGCGGCAAGCACCGTTCCACCGCTGTCCTTGTCCTCTATACGGCGCAGGAACCAGTTGGAAAGCTCTATTCCCTCCGGATGCTCCGGCGTGGACGAGGTTGTATAGATATGCGTCGAAAGCACCTGTCTGCAGTAATCATTCTGCATTGCGGCATACATTATCCTTGCCATATCAAAGGTCGTGCAATGGTGGTTCTCGTCATAAAGACCTATGCTGTTGGTAAAATGTGCAGTTTCAGAACAGCCAAGCTCTTTCATTTTGGCATTCATCTGATCCGCAAAGCCTTCCATCGAACCGCCTGAATATATGGCAAGCGCGTAAGCCGCATCACCTCCGGACGGAAGTATTGCACCGTAGAAGAGGTCGTTCATGGTAACATTTTCGCTTACGGAAAAGCCTACGTTACTGCACTCATGGACATAGCTGTAATTCTCTATTTCCTGTGTTATCTCGAATTTGTCATCTACGCTGTCTCCGCGTTCTTCCATTGTTTCAGCTGCAACAAGTATCGTAAGCACCTTTGTCATTGATGCCGGATTGATCGTCGAATTGTAATCCCTGCCGGCAACTATCCTGTTTGCTGAAACATCCACAAGCACCGCATGCTCGCTCACAACTTCTCCCGGAACTGCTCCGGTTCCCGAGTCTGCCGAAGCGTTAAGTATCGGTACGGGATTTTCCTCCTTTACGGGAACTTCATCCTCTGATACTGCCTCATCGGCAGAAAGACTGTCAAGTGAAACGGAGGCATATTCCTCAGTTGGAACTGCCTCCGTCGATGCAGTTTCTTCTTTTTCCGAGGAATTAAATATAATTCCTCCGAGAGCCCTTATACCATTTACTGTCAAAACAATAAACAGGATACATATTATAGCAAAAGGAAGCCATCTTGTCAGTATTATTTTTATTTTCCTTTTTCTGCGTCTGATCCTGCGTCTTTCTCTTCTCCGGCGTTCCCGTCTTTCTTCGTTCCCCTCACCATCATTGCGAAATTTATCCGTCATATCTGTACTCTCAATTAATACAATGCAATGTTCATATCCACATCCCCGCTTATTCCGTCAATCCTGCCGGTCGAGCTGTACTGCCATACCCTGAACTGATAGGGAAAATAAGGTGTTATATTGTCTTCGGAAATGTAGCCTGCAAACCACTTCTCTATACCCTCAATTTCCTCCATATTGAGAAGCATGGCAAAGGTCTTGATATTGCCGTAGATCATCGGCGTATAGCCGGCATCGGAAATGGTATTGCAAAATTCCAGAACATTCGCAGTATACTGTTCACTGTCAAGACCTTTTGTACGGGGTGTAGAATCTACTCCCTCAACCTTTTCAACATCAATTGCAACAGGGCAGCTTATACTGAGCTGACTTACTGAATTGAGCACAAACTCTGCTTCTTCCCTTGCTTCATTCTCAGAAACCGCCTGGCTGAAAAAGTAGGTTCCAACTTCGATACCGTTTGCAGTGGCTCCTTCCACATTTTTAACAAAATTATCATCCGCGACTATTTCACCTGAGCCGTAGCCCCGTATCCCGCAGCGAATGAAGGCGAACTTCACTCCCGAAGCCGCTACCTTCTCCCAGTCAATTTCACCGTTATGTTTTGATATATCAATTCCCTTAACAGAAGACGTTTGTCCGTCTACCGCGTACATCATTTCACTGTTCTCATCTCGAATGAAATTGCTGTCAAGGTACTCGTTTTTTTCAAGTCCCTCGATAATATCATAGAAATGGAAACGTCCTTCATCAGTCAGGACTATTTCATCAGGAAAAAGGTATTTCAGAACCTGAATGGTTGACGAACCTGACTGAAACATTTCCTTTAGCTTTGCACGAAACTTCGCACCTGTAGAGGTTTCCTTCAGATATTTGTTATCCGCCTCCAATTCGGCATTTTCTTTCTGAAGTGCGATCAAATTATGCGAAACCGTCTCTATTGCCTCGTTCGTTTCAGCTATTTTTTTTTCATCTTCGTTCTTTATATTTACAAGAAAAAGCGACAGCAAAAGCAGTAAAACCGACGCAAAGGTTATCAGTACAGCATATACTGCAAGTGCCGCCCCTCTCCTTTTTCTCCTATGTTCTCTCATAAAAACATTATAGCATCAGATACACGTTTTTCCAACAAAAAACGGGATTAAATAGCAATTTGCAAAAGGATTGTTGGGATTTTCGTACAATTTACCTAAAAAGATTATAAAAATTTCATAAAATAATACATAATGACATTTTTAATCAAAGAGTGTATCATTATAATTCCGCGAGAGACGGACACAGAAAATTTTTGGAGGTAATATTCAAAATGGATACAAAACGTATCAAATGGACGACGTTGGCGTTCATGGCATTTTCAACCGTATGGGGATTTGGAAATGTTTTAAATGGTTTCATTTATTTTAACGGCATTCAGGTTATCTTCAGCTGGATACTTATGTTTGCCCTTTATTTCGTGCCTTACGCACTCATGGTCGGTGAGCTTGGCTCAGCCTTCAAGACCTCCGGCGGCGGCGTAAGCTCATGGATCTTAAATACCACAACACCCAAGCTCGCTTACTATGCCGGCTGGACCTATTGGGCATGCCATATAACCTATATAGCTTCCAAGTCCTCAGGCGGACTTAAGGCTCTGAGCTGGGCTGTATTCAGAAATGGTGAAATGTATGATACTTTCCCTACTTATGCCGTACAGCTCGTAACCCTGGCAATTCTTATCCTTTTCTGCTATATCGCATCAAGGGGTCTGAATCCTTTGAAAAAGCTTGCTACTCTGGCAGGAACAAGTATGTTTATAATGTCGATTCTCTACATCCTTATGATGTTTGCGGCTCCGGCAATCAACCCTCAGGGCGGATTTGTTGCGATGAATTTCAATGCATCAACACTTATCCCCCACTTCGACATGAAGTATTTCACTTCACTGTCAATCCTTGTATTTGCAGTAGGAGGCTGCGAAAAGATTTCTCCTTATGTAAACAAGGTTAAGGATCCCAGCAAGGGCTTTCCCAAGGCAATGATCACACTCGCCATCATGGTTATGGTCTGTGCGATCCTCGGAACCATCGCTATGGGCATGATGTTTGACCCCGTTGCGATCAATGAGGACTTTAACGCTTACAACTCAAACGGAAGCTACTGGGCATTTCAGAAGCTTGGCAACTATTTCCATATAGGTGACTCGCTCCTTATTATCTATGCACTCTGCAATGCTGTCGGTCAGCTTTCGACACTTGTTATCAGTATCGACGCTCCGCTCCGTATGCTCCTTGACAATGAAGACGCAAGGGAATTCATTCCTTCTGCTCTCCTGAAGAAGAACGATGCAGGTGCTTACGTAAACGGTATCAAGCTTGTAGCCGTTTTATCCGGTGCAATCATCGTTATCCAGTCATTCGTTCCGGGTGCGGCAGTAGTCTTAAAGCAGCTCACCAAGCTTAATTCCGTTTGTATGCCGCTCCGTTACCTCTGGGTATTTGCAGCTTATATAGCACTCAGAAAAGCCCGTAAAAAGTTCGACCCCGAATATAAATTCGTTAAGAACCAGACCATAGCCCTTATATTCGGAGGCTGGTGCTTCCTTGTTACCGCAGCAAGCTGTATCCTCGGTATGTATGACGCTGATCCTTTCACCTTCGCGCTTAACGTTATCACACCGCTTGTACTTACAGCACTTGGTATAATTCTTCCCGTTATAGCCAACAGGGAAAAAGCCCTCGAAAAGAGAACGGCATAAAACAGATAAAAAGACCTGAAAACCGATTTCAAGTTTTCAGGTCTTTTTGTTTTAAAGCTCAGAGGTACAATTCGGACATCTCTTCGCATCAATATGTATCTCAGTTTTGCAGAACGGGCACTCTTTCGTGGTTGCAGGAGCTGCTTCCTTCTGCTTTACAACCTTATTTCTCATTCCGTTCATTACCTTGACAAGAAGGAAGATAACGAACGCCATCAGGATAAAGTTTATAACTACCGTAATAAATACACCATAGTTTAATGTGGCTGCTCCGGCTTCCTGTGCTGCCGCAAGTGTTGTATAATGGCTTCCGTCCAGTGAAACGAACCAGTTCGAAAAGTCAATTCCGCCTGTCAGCGCACTGATAAGCGGCATGATGATATCATCAACAAGTGATGTGATTATCTTCTGGAACGCACCACCAATGATAACACCGACTGCCATATCCATTACATTCCCCTTTGTAATGAACTCCCTGAACTCATTAACGAAACTCTTTGTCTTGTCTCCCATTTTTTACCCTCCGTAAAAGTTTACTTTACTGATGCAAAATATGCATCTATGCCATTGGCAATTCCCGTTGCCATAAGCGTTCTGTAATTGTCATTTGCCATATTCAGGTCCTCTGTAGGATTTGTCATGAATCCCATTTCAAGGATCGTCACCGGAACCTGACTCCAGTTGATACCGCTCATTGTATCATTCAGCTGTACTCCCTTGTTCTTCTGTCCTGTTGCCGCACACTGTCCGTTCACAACTGCCGCCGACAAAGCCTGACTTGAAGCAGCTATCTGAGGACAATAGGGATTTGCTGCCGTAGGTGCAAGTGCAAGTACACCATTTGCTGCCGATGAAGCCACACCATTCGCATGAAGCCTGATAAATGCATTTGCCCCGGCAGCATTCGCAATCTGTGCCCTTTCAGCATTACTGATATTTACATCCTGACTTGTCCGGCACATAACAACCGTATATCCTCTTGCCGTAAGTATAGACTGTAGCTTTAAGGCAACCGCAAGGGTAAGCTCTGACTCGGCAATCCCCGTAGTCGTACCATGTGTGCCCCCTGCTACCTTTGCCTTTACGGTTGAAGCACCCGGACCCACAGGCTCTGTCGTGGAATCCCCCTTCGCCTGATGACCTGCATCGATGCATACTATCTTCCCGTTTCCTGCTGCTGTGCTTTCAGCTGCCGCTGCTCCCGTTACGGGAAAGACCACAAGGGCGGCCGCAAGAAGAACCGCCGTAAACTTTTTAATAAACATTTTCCACTCTCCTTTTTATCTTCTTTTATTTATCCAATGATTTCATCGCTTCTGAAAAATAGCCCTCTGCACTGTAACTGTCTTTCCTTGCGGCAACGGTTCCCCCATCCAGTATAGCCTGTATCTTCGCTGCAACAAGATCAAGCGCAACATCATTTTTACCGCTGTTCGTAACGATGTCCGCATACATTTTCGTAGGTTCGACATAAAGGTAATGCATGGGTTTTACGGTTTTTAAATACTGATCGATGATATTTTCAATATCCCTTCCGCGCTCTTTAATATCTCTCTGGACACGACGAAGTATCCTCTCGTCGGCATCAGCATCCACGAAGATCCTTATATCCATGAGATTCCTGAGCTTGTCATCTGCCAGAACAAGAATACCTTCGAGAAGGATTATCTTGCTCGGACGCACCTCTACAACTTCCTCCGAACGGTTATGCTTTGTATAATCATAAACCGGACATTGTATCGTGTGTCCATTCTTCAATTCGCGCAAATGCTCGATCAGCAGATCAGTCTCAAAAGCCGAGGGGTGATCATAGTTAATCTTCTGCCTCTCCTCAAAAGGCAACTCATCATGCGCCCTGTAATAATTGTCGTGATAGAGCACTGTCACGCTCTCACCAAACATTTCCTTCAGTCGGTTGGTAAAGGTAGATTTTCCCGAACCCGTTCCGCCTGCAATACCGATAACTATTGGTCTCTCACTATTTTCCTGCATAATTCTTTCCTTATTAAAATCAACTATTTTACTATAAAATTATATCTTTGTAACTTTATAGTGTCAACTAAATCCTGTTTTATGCGCCATAAGCTCCCCGAACCGCATTTTACTATTGATAAAATTTATCATTTATTTATTAGCCAAGAATACCCCGATACCTTATAATCAATATGATAGAGTAAAACTCACAGGAGGTGTATTATTATGATGTTTGAATGTTTATCTAAAATTGCTTGGAAAAAGGTGGGCATTTTTGCCGGAGGTGTCCTTTTCGGGACAGCCGGAATCAAGATTCTTGGAAGCAAGGATGCCAAGAAGCTTTATACCGAGTGCACTGCAGCCGTTCTCAGATGTAAGGATACCGTACTCGAGCAGAAAGACATAATCGTTGAAAACTGTTCGGATATCTATGAAGATGCCAAGGTTATAAACCAGAAGAGAGATGACGAAAGAAGAGCTCAGGAATATGCAGAAGCTAAAGCTCTTGTTGAGGGCAAGGAAGAAAGTACAGGTGAGGCTATTTGAATTTTACGATCCTGCATGAGCTTGACGGCCGGATAAGGCTCAAAGCTCATGTTTACGGCAAAATGACTACTCATGAAGCAGACCTTTTGCAGTACTATCTGATACAAAAACAAAACATTGCAAATGTTATCGTACATGAAAGGACTTCAAGCGTAACGGTTCTTTACAAGTATGACAGACAGAGCGTTATAGATTCCTTGCTCTCATTTCATTTCGATGACGAAGAAAATGAAGAGCTGGTGCCGGAGCATACCGGAAGAGAGCTGAATAACCTCTACGAGGAAAAGCTCTTTTTCTATCTTACAAGCAGGGGAATAATGCAGTTCCTTCTCCCGAAGCCGGTAAATTTCGTAATCACGACCTTCAGGATGATCCGTTATCTCATCAAGGGATTAAAGAGTCTTAAAAAGTTCAGGGAAGAAGGCTTGAAGGTTGAGCTTCTTGATGCGACAGCAATAGCTGTCTCCTATTTCAGAGGTGATTATGAGACTTCAAGCTCCATCATGTTCCTTCTGCGGCTGGGAGGACTTCTCGAAGAATGGACACACAAGAAATCTGTGGATGACCTTGCGAGAAGTATGTCCCTGAACGTGAAAAAGGTCTGGAAAAAGGTTGGCGACAGCGAGGTAAGTGTTTCTGTTGCCGCCGTCAACGAAGGAGATATAATCGTTGTCAACTCCGGAAACATAATACCCCTTGACGGTGTCGTAGTACGCGGAGAGGCAATGGTCAACCAGGCGACCATGACCGGAGAATCCATGCCTGTCAAGAAAGATGAAGGTGTAACCGTATTTGCCGGAACCGTCATCGAGGAAGGCAGCCTTGAAATCAAGGTTAATGCCGTTTCAGGCGGCACACGCTACGAAAAGATCGTTCATATGATAGAGGAGTCCGAAAAGCTCAAGTCAAATCTTGAAACAAAGGCGGCAGGACTGGCTGACAGACTGGTGCCCTACAGCTTTGCCGGAACCCTTCTTACCTATCTTCTGACAGGGGATGTAACAAGGGCAATATCTGTCCTGATGGTTGATTTTTCCTGTGCGTTGAAGCTTGCAATGCCCATATCCGTTATTTCGGCAATGCGCGAAGCGGGCGGCTACAAGATCACCGTCAAAGGCGGCAAATATCTCGAAGCAATTTCAGAAGCTAAGACCGTCGTATTTGATAAGACCGGAACTCTTACTAAGGCAAATCCGGAGGTTGCAGAGGTCATTGCATTCGGCGGCAATTCACCGGATGAGATGCTCCGTATAGCAGCCTGCCTCGAAGAGCATTTCCCTCATTCAATGGCAAATGCCGTTGTAAACAAGGCAAGGGAAAAAGGGCTAATGCACGATGAAATGCACAGCGAAGTCAGGTATATCGTGGCGCATGGAATCGCAACTACGATTGAAGGAAAAGATGCCGTTATAGGAAGTTATCATTTTGTCTTTGAAGACGAAAAATGCACGCTTCCCGAAGACGAAAAGGAAAAATTTGACAGCATAGACCAGCGATACTCGCACCTTTATCTTGCAATAGGTGGTGTGCTTTCAGCTGTTATCTGCATAAACGATCCTATCAGGGAAGAAGCCTCCGCCGTCATCAACTCACTCAGAGCCTGCGGTTTTGATAAAATTGTCATGATGACCGGCGACAGCGACAGAACCGCTTCGGCAATCGCCAAAGAGATCAACGTTGATAAATATTACTCGGAGGTATTGCCGGAAGACAAGGCTGCCTTTATCGAAATGGAGCACGAGCTCGGCAGAAAGGTAATAATGATAGGTGACGGAATCAATGATTCACCTGCACTTTCGAAGTCAGATGTCGGCATTGCCATTGCGGACGGGGCACAGATTGCAAGAGAGGTTGCTGATGTCACAATTTCTGCTGATAATCTCTTCGAACTTGTTACCTTGAAATTTATAAGTGATGCTCTGATGCGACGCATCGAAAGGAATTATCATTTTGTAATGGGATTTAATTTCGGACTGATTCTCCTCGGTGTGGCCGGAATCATCCCTCCCAGCACCTCGGCGTTTCTTCACAATGCCTCGACGATCGGTGTCAGTCTTAAGAGCATGACGAATTTGTTGAAATGAAAAGTCAAACGCAGCGGCATTAGTACCGCTGCGTTTTCCATTCCCCGCTTTGGATTTGTTAATTATCTGCAACTGACATCATATAATCAGTTCCTGTGCGCCAAGCATTATTTCCCAGTCGAGGAATTTATTTCCGGCGTTATCGGCAGTGGTAACAACTATGGTTTCCGCTTCCGGGAAGATCATTAGCCACTGTCCGCCAAGTCCGTAGAAGGCGTAGCCGTTTGGAATTATCCATATCTGATATCCGTAGCCTGATGCTTCTCTTTGGTTCGGTCTTGTTGATACCCTGTTTACCGTCATTTCCCGAAGACGGTAAGGAGGATAGATTTCTTTCCCTTCATTGTTTTTCCCATTTGCCAGAAACATTTCACCCGTTTTCATCAAATCCATGCTTTTTGCATATAATCCTGCGCCGCCCATGGAAACTCCGAAGGGGTCTTTTTTGATATATGCCTCTTTCGAGAAGCCAATCTCATCCAGAAATCTGTCCCTCAAAAATTCCAACAGATCTTTTTCTGTTATCTTTTCTACCAGAGCTGCCAATACATGTGATGCCGAAGTATCATAATTAAAAACCGTTCCTGCCTTATGATCCGGCTCAGCGATGAAGAAGCTCTCCACCCAGTTTTTTACTCTGCTTGATGCATCATAGGTGGTCTTTCTGTAACAGGTTCGCATACTTAGCAGGTTTTCTATGGTCATTTCCAATATCATTGGATCACTGTCCTTATGGATATATTCCGGAAAGTAATCCGCAATCCTGTCACCGAAATTTATTTTCCCGTCTTCGGCCAGCAGGCCTATCCCCAACCCGACATAAGACTTGGTACAGGAAAACATCCTGTGCAGCTTATCTCTTCCGCCTTCCGGCGTAAAATATCCTTCATATTCCAGACTGCCTTTTTCACTGACCAGCAGGCTGTGAAGCTCTATCCCCGCCTCAGTTATTCTATTTATCAGCTTTTCGTACTTATCCATAAAACTCCTGTAAGACAAAAGAGTGTGCCTGTGGGGATAAATGTAAATTCATCCCGCGCTTACGCTTGGATTCATTAACATTTATCACTCTTTAACCGCGCCGGCATTTACGCCTTTTACAAAGTATTTCTGCAGGAAAGGATATGCAACCATGAAGGGAAGGATTGCGCATATGATAGATGCGTAATAGAGCGTATCCTGCGAAACTTTATAGGCCGTTGTCGGCGTGTCACCGTCCATGATCATAACCCTCAGCATATACTGGAAGTTAACCTGGTCGGGATTTGTGATGTAAATCTGAACTGTTGAATAATCATTCCAGATAGTTACCGCATACATAAGTCCGATGGAGGCAAGCGCTGCCTTTGAAAGCGGAAGCACTATCCTGAAGAAGATACCCATCGCACTGCATCCGTCAATCTTTGCGGCTTCGATAAGCGAAACCGGTATTCCCTCGAAGAAATTCTTCATGAGCACGAGATTGTAAACATTTATTCCATGCTTAACCACGAGAATCCACATGGAATCTACAAGTCCGAGCTGCTTCATTACAAGGTACTCAGGAATCATTCCTCCTGTGAATACCATCGTTATCATGAGGAACATCGACATTGCACTTCTTCCCGGCATATCATACTGGTTCAATACATATCCGCCGAGCGTCGAAAGCGCAAGACCTAAAAATGTTCCTGCTACGGTTGTTACAACCGAGTTCATGAAAGGTCTGAAAAGCTTTCTGGTCGTAAATATCGTCCTGTAACCATCAAGTGTGAAGTTTTCGGGCCAGAAACGGAACTGATATACACCTACCGAGTTCATCGAATCCACGATTACCTTCCACATCGGAAGAATGACTATCAGTGCTATTATTATGAATACGATATAATTGGTGAAGTCGAAAGCGGAAAACTTAAACCTTCGCTTTGTATATTCCTGCTCCTCCGCCTTTCTGCCCAATCTCATTAAATTTGCGTTATCCATTCTTTTTTTCTCCTACCTACGTTTCGTTGTCTACAGGAAACGCTTTTTTACATGATACCTCTTCCGCGAACCTTTTTACTTGCCTGATTGCATATCAGCATAAGGATACATCCGACTACGGACTTGAAAAGTCCTACAGCTGTCGAATAGCCATAATCAGGTATAGCAGTAAGGAAGGTCTTTCTGTAAACATAAGTTGAAATAACATCCGACACATCATAAACACGTGAGTTGTACAATACGAATACAGGCTCAAACATATTAAGTACCTTAGCCATATTAAGAATAAGAACAACGATTATCGTATTCGAAAGAGCCGGCAGTGTAACATGCATGATCTTCTGCAGACGGGTAGCTCCGTCTATATCCGCTGCTTCGTAAAGCTCAGGATTGATTCCCGAAAGTGTTGCAAGGAATATTACCGTTCCCCATCCTGTTTCCTTCCACATATTGATAAGGTAGAAAATCGGTCTCCACAGACTCTTGCTGTGCAGGAAATCAATACTGCTCGACAGGAAGCCCCATTCCTTCATGGTCTCATTCACGAAACCTGTTGACGAAGGTGAAAGGAAAAGAGTGAATATTGCTGCGACAACCGCATAAGACATAAAGTGGGGAAGATAGATGATTGTCTGGATCGTCTTTTTCATGAACATGTTCTTCATTTCGTTTAAGAATACCGAAATCAGAACTGCCGCGAAAGTATTTAACAGAAGCTTTATTATCGATAGTTCCAAAGTGTTGGTAAAGGATTGCCAGAAATCAGGTTCTGAAAAGAGCTTTACAAAGTTCCCCATTCCAACCCAGTGAATGTTTTTGAGTTTATAACTGTAGAATGCGTAACGTATTCCAAGCATGGGCCAGTAATAAACAAGCAGTACGAATATCGCTACCGGAAGGAACATGAGGTAAAAGCCTCTGTTGTTCCAGATACGCATTTTCAGGGATTTCTGATTTACCTGACTCCCGTTGGACAAGGTTTCCACCGGTTTTTTTCCAAAAATACTCATGTTTTCGCTACCTCAAATTATTGAACGTTATTAATAAAAATCCCCATCCCAATTCCAGCTTCGGGATGGGGAACTTTTTACAAAATTTACTCTGCGCTGAGCTCATCTATAATCTGTGCCGATATATCACCAAATTCAGCCTTGTACTCTTCAACAGCCTCCTCAGGTGTGATCTCACCAACGACAGCCTGATTGATAAGTGTTGTCTTAACAGTTGTAAGATCCTCAAGATACTCGGTAAGGGTCTCACTTGATGCTGCTGCAGGAGCATCAACGCAGTTTGCAAGGAAGAACTTGTTGCCTTCTTCGATAAGCGGGTCTGTGTCTGTAAAGCCGTTTGTAAGCGGACTGATTACAAGTACCGGATCAAGATGGTTCTTCTTCCAAATGGTGTTAGGATCGTTGGGAGTCGGTCTTAAATGGAACTCGCCGTCTTCATAGTCATAATCCTGCTTCTTCTCAGGGTCATCAGGATTTGTCGTAAATGACTCTGCCTCTGTTGACCAGTGAACACCCTCGGCACCATAGGTCCAAAGTGTCTGAACCCTATCACCGTCAAGCATGGTTTCGAAAAGTGTATCGAAGATTGCCTGCTCACGTGCATCGTTTCCGTCACCATCATCTGTTATTACCCATACAGGAGCCTCTCTGTTGAGGTATCCGCCCCATGTATCCTTGATTTCCTGAATAGGCTCAAGCTGAACAAGTCTCTCATCTCCAAGATCGTTGTCAACATCGTTCTTAGCCATATTGTCTGTAAGGGTTCTGAGCCAGGTTCCTGCCCAGTAGGTAAATACACCTTCAGAGGTTGACTGGTCGTTTGAGAAGAACTTCTCACGTGCCTGCTTTGTTCCGGCTTCCTCTGTATCAGGATCGATCACTCCATCCTTATATCCCTTGTTGAGTCTTGCAAGTGCATCCACTGTTGCCTGCTCTGTAAATCCGTCTACCCATGCACCGTCTTTTTCGTAGAATGAAGGATAAGCACCCTGCCACCACTCAGGCATATAATTTATGTAAGGTGTCTCATCAACCTTCCCATAACCGGCTGCGATAACACCATAGGTCTTTCCGTCAGAAACCTTCTTTAAGAAGTCATAATAATCATCAAAGGTCTTGATGTCTTCTGCTTTCATTCCTGCTTTATCAAGCCATGACTGCTTTATGTAGGTTACACATCCGTTTCCATAGGTCGGAGCGAATCCGTAAAGTGCTCCGTCCGAGGTTTCCATATTCTCATTTACCTCAGGATACTGAAGCCTGCTCTGGAATTCCGCATTGTCATAAGCATCCTTTAAGTTCCAGAGAAGTCCTGTTGTCTGATACTGTCTGAGCATTGTAGCTGACATGATCAGAGCATCGGGATAACCCTCATCGCCGGGAGCTCCTGTTGTAAGTGTTCTCGAAACCGTTCCCGAATAATCCGAATGGTCAAGCTGTGTGATATTGAGCTTTACCTCATGACCAAGCTTCTCTGCTATTGCGCTCTCCCACTGTTCAACGAAAGCGTCCTGTCCGTTCTCAACAGTAGCTGTAAGTGTTCCGTCAACGATAATATTGATATTATCCAGTTCAAAATCGCCTGACTCCGTACCCTCTTCCGGTGCCTCCATCTCTCCAAGTACACCATCCGAAGACTTGCTTCCGCATCCTGCAAGAAGCGCTGTACACATACTTACAGCGAGTATCACTGATACAATTTTTCTTTTCATCTCATTACCCTCCTAACAACATATATCCGATTAATACATAAATCTTTTTATTATAATCGAAAACTGATTTCCTTTCAGTTTTGTATTACGTTAAATACAAAATACAACTAATGTATTGATAATAATACATCTTTTTATATGATTTCAAGTCCTTTTTACTGTTTTTTTGTCATCTCTATAAATATTAACCAAATCAGAGCAAATAAACCTTTGTTTATAGTATATATTTCATAGTTTTCCTGTTAAATTCTTGTCAATTATGTCAAAACACAACAAAAAGCCTCCGGCATATTTTCGCCGGAGGCTTTTCATGTCAGATATTCTGTTAGACCTTAAACCTGTGCTTCAAGAACCTGTTCAGCTTCTTCCATAGGTTCTTCAAGTGACAGCTTGTATTTCTCCAGGATAAGATCCTGCATCTTCGAACGTGTCTCTGTATTTATGGGATGTGCAATGTCGCGGAATACTCCGTCTGATGCCTTACGGCTGGGCATTGCGATAAAAAGCCCCTTATCACCCTCGATAACCTTGATGTCATGCACTACGAATACATCATCAAGCGTTATTGATACAAGTGCTCTCATTTTTCCTGTGTTTGTGAGTCTTCTGACTCTTACGTCTGTAATCTCCATTTTCCTTTCCCCTTTTCCCCGTTTTTATAATACATATCTGTCATTTTTCTCTATCACGACCTGAATGCCGTCTTCGCCCTTATAATAGGAGTTTGCGCGGATAGTACCATGCGACTCGACGATACAGTTTTCTATATGCGAATTGTCGCCTATATAAACATCATTCAGTATGATCGAGTTCTTTATGACGCAATTGTTTCCGACGAATACCTTCTTAAAGAGAATCGAATCCTCGACTGCGCCGTTAATTATGCATCCCGATGACACAAGGCTGTTTGATACGTCCGAGCCCATATTGTACTTTGCAGGCGGAAGATCGCTTACCTTGGAATAAATATCCGGATACTGCCTGAAGAAATAATTTCTTACATCAGCCTTCAGGAAATCCATGCTGGTCTGGAAATAATCCTTGACCGTTGCGATATTCCTCCAATATTCATTCATCTTGTATGCAAAAATTCTCTTCTGACTTCTGTAACGGATTATGATATCACTTACAAAATCGTGCCTGTCTTCTTCCGCACATTTTTCTATAAGCTCAATGAGCTGACGGCGGCGGATAATATAAATTCCGCAGGAAACAACGCTTGTCTTTGCCATTATCGGCTTCTCTTCAAAGTCGGTTATACGGCATTCCTCGTTCATCCTTACCACGCCAAAACGGTCGATATTCTCGGCAGGTTCCATTTCCTTGCAGACAACCGTTATATCAGCCTTTCTCTCGATATGGAATTCAAGTACCTTATTGTAATCAAGCTTGTAGATCCCGTCTCCGGAAGCAATTATAACATAAGGTTCATGACTGTCCTTAAGGAAGGAAAGATTCTGATAGATCGCATCAGCAGTTCCGCGATACCAGAGATTATTTTCCTGCGTTATCGAGGGCGTGAATACATAAAGTCCACCCTGTTTACGTCCGAAATCCCACCATTTCGAGGAACTCAGATGCTGGTTCAGGCTTCGCGCATTGTACTGGGTAAATACAGCCACCTTCTGTACATGCGAGTTTGACATATTACTTAAAGCGAAATCAATGCTTCGGTAGCTTCCGGCGAAAGGCATTGCGGCTATTGCACGTTTTCTTGAGAGCTCCTTCATCCTGTGATTGTTTCCGCCTGCGAGTATAATTCCGATTGCCCTCATCGTTTATCACCTGCCTTAATCAATGTTCTGCCGGAAGGAAGTACTCCATTCTCGAATTCCTCAGCTTCGAAACTTCCAACCAGAACACTATTTTTTCCGACAGTAATTCCATCAGGAATATTCGAAGTCTCACCGATAGTTACAATACCATGATTATAAATCTGCGGCTTTGTGTCATTTTCAACCTCTTCGCCCACACCGAGCTTTACATTGTTTCCGATGGTAACATTTTCAGCTATGATTGCCTTATCAAGCTCGCAGCCATCACCGATAGTTGTATTGTTCATAACTATCGAATCACGCACGACTGCGCCCTTGCCTATTGTTACCCCGTAACCAATAACCGAATTCTTTACCTCACCGTAGATTTCAGAGCCCTCTCCGATTATACTCTTTTCAATCTTCGAGCCCTTCGCAATATACTGCGGCGGCAGACTTTCCGACTTCGTGAATATCCTCCAATATTCTTCATAAAGATTGAACTCAGGAATAATGTCTATGAGCTCCATATTGGCTTCCCAATAGGAATTCAGCGTTCCAACGTCCTTCCAGTAACCGTTGAACTCATATGCGAACATTCTCTCCTTTTTCTCATGAAGATAAGGAATAACATGTTTTCCGAAATCAAGCTCGCTCTCGTCCTTGTTGGCGATAAGTGCTTCTCTCAGTACTTCCCATGAGAATATATAAATTCCCATCGAAGCGAGATTGCTTCTCGGTTTTGCAGGTTTTTCCTCGAAAGCGGTAATACGACGTTCATTGTCCGTTACCACGATTCCGAATCTGCTTGCTTCCTCGATCGGCACAGGCATCGAAGCGATAGTCACCGCTGCATTGTTCTGCTTGTGGAAGTCCAGCATTACTTCGTAGTCCATCTTGTAAATATGGTCTCCGGAAAGTATCAGAACATAGTCCGGATTATAGGACTCCATATATTCCAGGTTCTGATAAATAGCATTAGCAGTGCCGGTGTACCATTCGCTGTTGCTGCTCTTCTCGTAAGGAGGCAGGACTGTCACACCGCCGATATTGCGGTCTAAGTCCCACGGAATTCCTATTCCGATGTGAGTATTCAGTTTCAGCGGCTGATATTGCGTCAGTACGCCAACTGTATCGACTCCCGAATTGATACAGTTGCTCAAAGGAAAATCTATTATACGATATTTCCCTCCGAACGATACGGCCGGTTTTGCCATGTGGGTCGTCAGAACGCCAAGTCTGCTTCCCTGTCCGCCGGCAAGCAGCATGGCGATCATCTCTTTTTTAATCATTCGCATCACCTCATAAAAGTTTTTTTGAGCCGTTAACCCCCTTCTTTGTATATATTCAATATATACAAAATTATTATAACACATGTTATCAGTAAACCAAACAATTTTTACAAGGATTATGGATAAAAATTGTACGTTTTTATAAGTTGAAGAAGAGCCTCGGCATCATTCATCTGCCGGGGCTCTTTTTCATCAGTTGATACTGATATTCGTTCCTTTGAAGTTTCTAAGGAAATTGTAGGTTCCGTCACTGTTCCTTGTAAAATCGCTGCCTGTGAGGGTTTTGATCCTGCTTTTACCGCTTACGAGCGTGCCGTTTTTATACTTCGGCATCTTAAAACGTATTTTGCCATTTTTAAGGCTAAAACTGTATCCGCTGTAAATACTGTCTCCGGCAATAACCTTTGCAACATCCACAGGCTCGATCTCATACTCCAGAGCCGAGCTGTTTCTCAGAACCTTTTCAGCTGCCTTTGCAATTGACTTTGCACTCCTGTCTTTTGCCGCAAGCTTTACAACGATTCTCGGAGCCTTTCCTGACTTGCCCTGATAGCTCGAATCATCCTTAAGGAAGGCGTTTTTGTTGTCAGTAAACTTAACCCTCTTAACGACAACACCCGGAGCTATCTCAGCATTTTTGACAAGATTTCCATCCTCATAAATCACAGTTCCGTTCAGAGCAACGACTGTAGGAACGGTCGCGCCGTTTCTGTAAGCCATTCCATCATAGAAATTGACATTAAGTGCAAGGCTTCCGGCAGCAAGGTTTTCACTTACCATATAGCCGTTAACCGCATTGTTTACGATGGTCACGCCATCAAGAACCGCACCATCCTCAAGACAGCTTCTGCCATTGTAGCTTACGCTGTTTTTGCTTGTCGAATCCTCATCCTTGGAATCGTCTTCCACAGGCTCTTCGGTTGCCTCACCGGATTCAGAGCTTTCAGATGACTCCCCGCTCTCTTCAGAAGGTGTTGTGCTTCTTTCGTAAGACACCTTAACGCTTACAAGTCCTTCAGAACCCTCTGTGCTAGTGAAGAGTCCGTTTTCAGCCGAAGCTACGATTCCTTCCTTTTCCTCAACATAGCTCCATTTAACCTTGTCAGAGATATCGTTTCCGTCAATGTCTGTCACACTTAGCTTTACGGTATTTCCACCAACAAGCTTCTTAACTGCCACAGGCTCAAGGAAAATATTCCCCTCCGAGATATCCTCTGCTGCTCCGAATTCTTTCTCATAGCTGCTTAAATCCCACTTTTCAGAAGCAGTTTCGTATCTTTCATCAGTCTTGTCAAATCCGCGGTTGAGGATTACAAAACGTCCGTTGTATTCGCGGTTTACCACGCGTTCGGTAAACTCTCCGCACTTATCAAGTCGTTTGGAAGTATCAACAAGCTCGCCGTTCATTGTGTTATTATAATCTTTATAACCGATTGCAAGGTCATCTGCGGCATCAGTCACGTATTCATTGGGCGCCGAGCCGTAAAGGGCAGTGTTCAGGCTTCCTTCGCCGCTGAAGCTGTTGTTGATGATCGAAGCCTGTGTGTCACTTCCTGAATTTCTCGCAAAGGAAGCTGTCATTCCCGCAGGAATCTCGACCTCGGAGTTCAGAAGCACGAATCCCTTATTTGCCTCCTGATCCGTATAGGTCCTGCTTGCAAATATATATGATTGGCTCTTCTCATCAGCCACACATTTTAATTTACAATTTTCAAAAAGCGCGGTATCAGCGTAGCCCCAGATATAGTCCACATCACCTTCGATATAGTCATTATAGAACCATGCCCTTGTACCCTTCTTTCCTATATAAAGAGTATCCTGATGGCTTATGAAGGATGAATTATAGGCAATCAGTTTTCCTGACGAATCAAAGGAAAGTGTCTCAGCCTGAGTCGAACCGTCGTCGCCGTCTTCCGTTCTGCTGTAGCTGTTGTCGAAGGACATATCCTTAATGGTCATGTCGCCGGTTCCCTGTACAAGGAAGGTTGCCCTTGAACGCGCACCGCCCGAACCGTAATCATCTACATTCTTCCAGTCTACCCTGACCTTATCGCCAAGCTCTCCATCCGCACCATCAAGGGTTATATCGGCAGCACCGCTGTAGAAAAGCCTTTCATGATAAGTTCCTTCTGCTACGTTGATTGCCCATTCTCCTGCAGCTTCCGACTTTCTCAGGAAATTAAGAGCTCCGTTGATCGTGTAGAAATCTCCTGAACCATCATGGTTGACATCTATTGTTCCGTCATTTATCTCCTGAACATCACTTGTTCCGAAGGTGAAGGTTGTTTTGTCATTAACAGAGCTTACACTCTTTCCGTTAATTTTACCCGATACAAGACCTTCATCGAGTGTTACATAATATTTCGTTCCGTTTTCAAGAATCGGATAACCATTTTCATCATTATGGGGAGTGATGACGAGCGTATTTCCCTCTACCGCGATCAGGTTATCTTTAACAGCAATCTTTCCGATTACACCGGTGGTTGAACTCGATCCTGTGTAATAGGTTGCCTCTGCCGCACTTTCGCCCTCATTGGCATAAACTGTATCCACTTCCTGACCTGTGGACGCATTGTAAATATGTGCTGCAAGATTCGAGGATTTTGCAAGTTCAGGCTCCCCATCGAATTCAAGTGCTATATATGCATCTGCAACACCCTCTGCTGAAGCTGTAAGAATCTCATCACCGGTTGATGCAGCGGATATTTCATCATCGATCGATGATGTAGTTATTTCATCTTCAGAACTATCTGCCGCCTCTATTTTGATGGTACGCACAGCCAGTTCATTTGAAGCCCCGATATATATATCAGTATTGTCCGCATCTATTTCCTTCGAATAAGTATAGGTGTCCTTCGCAGCAGTATTATAAGTCTCTGTCGTTCCATCCGCTCCGACTGTCACCTCGAGGTCACGTGAACTTCCTCCCGTATTCTTAAATTCAATCTCCAGCCTGACCTTACCGCTAACGCCCGATATCTTAAGGGCATCTCTCTTAATCTTCAGACCATCGTTTGCCTTATAGGCAAACGCCGGATTACCGCTTTTCGAATTTCCTACATCAGTTCCTTCTGCAGAAAGCGTAAGTTCAAGATTGCCGCTTGCACCCTTCAGTATGATATCTTCAGTAATTGTTCCGCTCAGACCTGTTACTTCCGATTCATTAAGAATATCCCAGATATCTGTTGTTACAGCTTCTGCCTCTTCTGTTGATTCTTCGGAAGACTCCTCACTCGATTCCTCAGTGGATTCTTCGGTCTCTTCACTCGTAGTTTCCGTAGATTCTTCACTTGCTTCTTCTGTCGGAGTTTCTGTCGGCTCATCACTTGCCTCTTCTGTCGGAGTTTCTGTCGGCTCCTCACTTGCCTCTTCTGTTGATTCCTTTTCGTTTTCCGACTGTGACTCTTCCGAAGAATTATAGTCATAGCTTATTCCGTCGCCGGTCTCTACGGTTATCGAGGTTACATATACATCCGATGAGCCAAATACAAGCTGTGCATAGCTGTCTGCAAATTCCTTTACGCTTCCGTCACCTGTGCTGATGTCAGACGGGGAAACCTGCATATCAGCCGCTTTTACAGCTTGTGTTTCCATATCAAAGCCAACTATATAAGCGCACTCCTCCGCATCCCATTTAACCTTCCTGCCATCAGCAAGAAGACCTTCTATGGCAAGGCTTCCGTCATCTTCTGTCGCAACTGCTGAAGGAGCCTGGTAAAGCTTAACAGTAATCTTAGCGTCTTCCGATGCCGGAATACTTAGTATGGTATTTCTGATCTGCATTCCCTTAGCAGCTCCGGCTTTCATCCCGCATTTTCCGCTCTTGCCGTTTTCGCCGTTTCTCGTCGCTGTATCAATTACCATTCCGTTAAAAGCACCGACTTTACCGCTCTGGGTATCCGTATGGACAAGTACGCCCGCAACAGTAGAATTCCACTCGGATTTTGCGCCCTCAACAGTTATGCTTTCTGTCGTTGCCTCCACACCATCGTTCGTCTTTGCCGTAATGGTCGCTGTTCCGTTCTTCAGTCCATAGAACTGAACACTGTCGGCATTTTCCGTCGTTATGCTGTCAACAAATGCATTGTTTACACTGTCGTAGAACTGAATTACCGAACTGTCACTGCTGCTCCAGCTTATCGTACTGTCAGTAACCTCCTCGCCTGATGATGAATTAAGCCTGGCAGTAACCGTTCCGAGACCATACCTGTTGATATCCGTATCCGCCTCCAGCGAAACAGACTCTGTCCCAACGACCTTCGAAAGAACTTCAATGTAAGCCTCATCAGTGTAGCTTACAGAGTTCTCATTTCCTGCTGCTGTCTCCGCACTTGCCATTTCAGGAACGGCAGCTGCCACCACCGCTACAGAAAGAGCTGCTGCAAAGATGCGTTTACGAACTAATTCGATTCTCTTCATAGCTTAACTACGCTCCCATATTAAGATTTTTGTTCCGCAGAAATAATACTGTTTTTTTGTTCTGTTATTATCCCCACTACAGATTTTCTATTTCAAAATCACAATATATTTCTCCGGTATATACCCCGTACCAAAACAGTCGAAAGCTCGTGTTTCAGCTGCTCTGCGTACTCTTCTGATTTCTGCTTAAATTTTAATACCTGTCAAATTGTATGTCAATTAGTGCAAAGAAGGTTGTAAAAATACAATCGGTTCCAAAAGCTTCGGACAATTTTTCAGTATTTTGAAAGAACATTTTCTATGATGTCAGGGTCAAAAGTCATTCACCCACTGGCAAGCTTGCTTGCCAGTGGGTGAATGACTTTATGAC
>CAJOPI010000075.1 GCA_905236275.1 uncultured Lachnospiraceae bacterium
CATTAAGGAGAGTATTTGTTGGCTTTCTCAAACCAACAGAAGGGGAAAATATCTATAAGCTACTTGTAATCGAATATTGTATACAAGACTGAGAGCTCAATACCTTTCTGTCTCACATCTTGTATAATCAATATTACCAACGAATTGTGACTATAGAATGAACGTGTCCTAAAATAATAATAAAAAGAATAAAGGACTTTTGAAAAAAAAGTTAATCAGCTATCCCCTTCAATACTGTCATTATCGGATCAAGGAAATCATAATTGAAGTTTTCGATATCGCCGTTATCAGCCATAGCAGCAAGATCCGGAAGAATGGGAATCCTGCCGAGAATTTCGATACCGTATTTTGCAGCTATCTCGTCTAAATGACTCTTTCCGAAAAGTTCTATTTTCTTTCCGCAGTCGGGACATTCAAGATAGCTCATGTTCTCGATGATTCCGAGAATCGGTATATCCATCTGTTCGGCCATTTTCACAGCCTTTGAAACGATCATGGAAACAAGGTCCTGAGGGCTTGTTACAACGATTATTCCTGAAACCGGAAGCGACTGGAAGGTGGTCAGGAGTACGTCACCTGTTCCGGGAGGCATATCTACAAACATAAAGTCAACATCACCCCAAACAACTTCCTGCCAGAATTGTTCCACAACAGAACCAAGAATTGGACCGCGCCATGCAACAGGATCAGATTCATTATCAAGGAGAAGATTGATCGACATATTTTTGATGCCGTTGGCACTCTCTATGGGAATCATGCCATCTTCTGTGCCCATAGCCTTATCGGTCAGACCGAACATATGAGGGATGGAAGGACCTGTAATGTCGGCGTCAAGGATTGCGGTGTTGTAACCCATCCTTGAGGAGCTTATGGCTGAAAGTGCAGTAACCATTGATTTTCCGACTCCGCCTTTGCCGGAAACGACGGCAATCACCTTCTTTATATTGCTTTTTGCGTTCTGCGGTTTGATCATACTTTTGGGATCGCGCTGTGAACAGCTTGCACCGCAGGAAGAACAATTACTTGAACATTCTGAACTCATAATAAAAAAACTCCTATCTTGTACTATTTTAAAACTTTAAATAGTATACCACATTTGACTAATTTGTGTTATTATTATTTTTATTAGAAGGATTTTTTTAGCGAATTGTGACAAAGATAATATGTATACAATAAATAATATGGGGGGCTAATAAAATGATTCTTAATACCTTGACAACCGACCAGAGCGATATTTTGGGTGAAATCGCCAACATTAGTATGGGAAATTCGGCAACGTCACTTTCGGCAATGCTTAACCACAAGGTTGAGATTACGACTCCGAATGTATCTGTTGTCAAGAGAAGTCACGTTCTTGATGATTATTCCAAAACCTGTATTTTCGTGCAGATACATTATATAAAAGGTCTTACAGGTAATAATGTGCTCGTTCTTCAGGAAGATGATGTAAAAATAATGACTGACCTTATGATGGGCGGCCCCGGTAATGTTATGGAAGGTGAGCTTAGTGAACTTCACCTTTCTGCAGTTGCAGAGGCAATGAACCAGATGATGGGTTCGGCAGCGACCTCGCTTTCCTCGCTTCTTGGCATTCCTACGGATATCAGTACACCGCAGGTTGATACTGTTGACGTTGAAAGTATCAAGATATTCGAGAAGATGTTTGAGAATACTGATGATTACTTTGTAAAGGTTGCTTTCAGAATGACGGTGGGAGACCTGATCGATTCGACGATGGTACATCTTTATCCTATTCATTTCGCTATGGAAATGATAGATAAATTCAAGACCGCCGGAGGAATAAGCTAAAAATATTTGAAAAAATAATAAAAAAATGCTTGACATATATTGTCGATATGAGTATACTAATAAAGTCGGTTCGAGAGAGCCGGCTTTATATAGTAGAACGGGGTGTGGCTCAGTTTGGCTAGAGCGCTATCTTAGGGAGGTAGAGGCCGCGTGTTCGAATCACGTCACTCCGATAAAAAACTCAGTGTTAACTCACTGAGTTTTTTCTTTTCTTTTTTAAGATTTGGCCTTGGCGCAGCTTTCACGAATAAAAAGCTTTGGTTCGATTTTCTGAATCAAAGGTGTATCTTCCTTTTGGGAAGCTTTGATAGCTGTATTAACGAGGGTTTCACCGAAAACAGCATAGTCATAGCCTACACTGGTAAGCTGAGGCATAAAAAGAGAGCAAATAAAGGTATTATCGTAGCTGGCAAGGGAGATATCCCCCGGAATGCTTAAGCCTGTCTCGTGAACTGCTCTGGACACGCCTGCTGCAGCTATGTCGTTTACAGCTATGATTGCGGTAGGCAGTTCCTTTAGATTCATCAGTTTTTTTCCGGCTTTACAACCGGCTTCGAAGGTATAACCGGTCTGAATAATATATTCGGGACGGAATTCAATGCTGTGTTTCTGCAAAATCTCTAAATATTTCTGATATTTTTCGTAAGTTGAAGTGACATCCAAACGCCCGCCTGCAAGGGCGATTTTTTTATGTCCAAGGGAAAGAAGATGTTCAACTATAAGCGAAACTGCCTTTTCCTCATCGATGCAGACGCGCCGGCATGAACTGCCGTCAATTTTTCCTGTTACGACTATCGGAATAGTTTCGGATATCTTATTGACAAGTTTAACGTAGGAACTGTCTGACACGAGTTCGTCAGGGAGTCCGCCAAGCTGGATAATTGCATCGACTCGCTGCTGGCATAATTTATCGAGCTGCTTTACCTGATTGTCATAGTCAGCTCCGGAATTGCACATCATAACAGTGAAGCCGGCTTTTTCTGCTGCGTTGCTGCAGGAAGCTGTGATCGCAGCATAAAAAGGGTTTTCGATGTCGGCTGCAATTATACCGATTAACTGCCTTGAAGTCTGAGTAAGACCTTTTGCGAGAATGTTTGGCTTAAAGTTGTATTTAATGATTATATTGTTGACTCTTTCTTTTTTTTCACTGCTGACATTTGCATTTCCGCTCATTACCCTTGAAACTGTAGCGGCTGAAACGCCTGCTTCTTTGGCTATATCATAAATTGTTATATTCTTTTCACTCATAAAACCTCACCCAATCCGCCTGAAAGCGATTTCTTAAAGAGTATAATAAATTCAAAAAAACAACTTTGTCAACAGGAATTTTTTAGGCGGACCTCACGATTGAGGTATGAAAATAAGGTATCTTGGCGGATATACAGCAATTTAAACAGATATAAATCTTGAAATTTAATTAATATTCACAAAAAAATATAAAATATTTATAAAAGATTGACCATAATTCATGCGAAATGTATAATATCAGATACATGAAAGCGATTTCATAAAAACGGAATGGATTTTGATTGTATCAAATGGAAATCGTAGATTAAGGAGGCATGGAGTCAATGAAAAGATTTTGGAGAAAGAGTGTTACAGCGGTTCTTGCGGCTTCAATGACTGTTTCCTCGGTAGTTCCCGGGGGAGTTTCTTTTGTTAATGCTGCTGAAAACGTTGATGCCACTGTCAAGCTTACTCCTTCCAAAGCATCGGTTTTTAACGATACCGATGGCGACGGACTCGGTGAGTTTCAGGGCTGGGGAACATCTCTTTGCTGGTGGGCCAATCGTATAGGCTATTCTGATGTTTTGACGGAAAAAGCTGCTAAGGCATTCTATGGCGAAGACGGTCTAAAAATGAATATAGGCCGTTATAATATTGGCGGCGGTGATAATGTAGGAGATATCGAAGAAGTTTCCCGAAACGAAGATGCGGACATATATGATCTTGATTCGGAAAATCTTCCGTCTTTCAACGGAAGCAGTATGAAAATTTCTTCGAGTACGACTTTTTCCTCTGCAACCTATAGTCAGTCGGATGCGGATTTCGGTTTTACAGCCGGAAAAACGGTAGGAAGCATCAAGACAATAGGCTGGATAAATGCCCTTAACGCGGATGAAGGAAACGGCGGCAATTTACATTATACTATCCCTGCCGAAAAAAGCGGAAAATATACAATAAAGATGCTTTTTACCCTGTCAGGAAGCAACAGCCGCGGCGTGAGCATGCAGGTTACCAATGAAGGAACCGACTCCGAAAATGCGAAGAAAACGGTAAAAGAATATACTGTTGAATCGGACGAGGTAAACAGTGATGTTATCGCTTCATCAGGTAATTCAAAAATATATCGCGTTGTTTTTGAAGACGTTGAGCTTTCAGAAGGCGACAATCTGATAGACATAGGCGGTGCGGATTCAGACTGGTGCCTTGATTATATAGAAATGGCGGTAGTTGAGTCCGGCAAAGAGGGAAAACTGCCTGAAACAAGTGATTTTTATCATGCAAGCCATATTACAAGGTCGGATGCGGCGGTTCCCGGCTATGCCTGTGATGTTACAAGGATTGATCTTGACGAACATACAAAGGATTATTACGAGGAAAAATTCGCAAGAGCTGATTTTGAGTGCGGATATGCATGGAACTATGATTGGGAGGCTGACAAAAATCAGTTTAATGTACTGAAAGCAGCTGCTGAAGCGAGCGGTAGAGACTTTATCGCAGAGGCTTTTTCAAATTCTCCCCCGTATTTCATGACTGAAAGCGGTTGCAGCTCCGGAAATACTAATGCTTCGGATGACAATCTGCGGGCTGATTCCTATACAGCATTTGCCCATTATGTTGCTGATGTTATCGATCATTGGGAAGAAGAGGGAATTATCGATTTTCAGAGTGTTGACCCAATGAACGAGCCTTATACTGATTATTGGGCTGCCAATTCCAACAAACAGGAAGGCTGTCATTTTGATATCGGTGATTCACAATCAGAGATTATAGTTGAACTGAATAAAGCTCTTTCAGAAAACGGAATTAATGACATTATAATAAGTGCTTCCGATGAGACAAGTATCGATACGGCGATTAAATCCTTTGAGGCTTTGTCTGATGAGGCAAAGGAAATCGTAGACAGAATAGATACGCATACCTACAGCGGCTCAAAAAGAGCTGAGCTTTCCGAACTGGCTGAAGAGGCAGATAAGAATCTCTGGATGAGTGAAGTTGACGGTGGATCAACTGCAGGAACGGATGCGGGAGAAATGGGTGCTGCGCTCTGGCTTGCCGAGAGAATTAAGACAGATGTAAGCGGACTCAATTCAACAGCATGGATACTTTGGAATGCAATTGATGCTCATATAGATGAAAGCGAAGCAGACTGGAGCAGTGTTGATTACAAATCAGCAGATGATTTATATGAGGATATCCCGTTAACGGGAGGCTATTGGGGAATTGCGCATGCAGACCACGATAAGGAAGAACTCCTTTTGACGAAGAAATATTATGCTTATGGTCAGTTTTCGAGATATATCCGTCCCGGAATGACAATTATCGCTTCATCAGGAGACAGTCTTGCGGCTTATGATCCTGATAAAAAAGAAGCAGTTATCGTTGCAATGAATACTGATGACGAGGATAAAAGCTGGAAGTTCAGCCTGTCTGACTTCAGCTCGATAGGTGAGGTTAAAGAGGTTGTAAGAACCAGCGGAGACCTTGAAAACGGCGAAAACTGGGCTGATGTAACTGACAGCGACAATGTTGAGGTTAACAGTGAATCAAAAACCTTTACGGCTGATATTAAGGCTAATTCCATAACAACCTATGTTATTGACGGAATTGAATATGACAGTTCAGAGGAAACCATAGTAAGTGTTGAAGACGGCACGATATATGCAGTAAAGGGTACAAGTGCGGTACTTCCCGATACAGTAACGGTTAGGACAAGCAAGAATAACACAAAAGAGCTTGCAGTTGAATGGGATACGGAAAATGCTGACCTCACAAAATCCGGATCAATAAGCGGAAAAATCGGTGATTACGAGATTGACGCAGATATTGTTTTCGTTGAGCCCAACATGGAATACTTTATTGACTGTAATAATTCAGATTCGAGCTCATATTCAGAAATGGATAGCTATGCGGAGCTTTTGAATGAGGTGCCGGATAAAGCCTATGAAGATGGAAGCTGGGGTTATACCGATAATTATGGAAAATATGACAGCAGCGATATAGCAGATGCATGGGCAGCAGGCTGGTACGCTTACAGTAACCAGAATATTGATTACAAATTACATCTTAAGGCCGGCAAATATAAGGTAAGCTTTGGATTCAAGGAATGGTGGTGGAATTCAGGACGCTCAATGAAGGTTTATGCTGTTGATTCGGACGGCAGCGAGGAGCTTCTTGGAAATACTTCTACCTATAACGGCAATAATGGCTGGAATACTCCAGAATATGACGTTGAAATCAGCAAAGATGACGATATGACCTTCTCCGTTAGAAAAGGCGGAAGTGCTGATCCTGTATTATCTTTTATAAAGGTACAGAATCTGCTTGAACTCGATGAATTAAAGTCGGCAATGGAAGAAGCTCAGGAAGTTGATACAAACGGTCTGGCAGCTTCGAAGGTAACAAGGTTAAAGAAGCTTTTAAGCTCGGCTCAGACGCTTATGCTCAAAGCATCTGCGACGCAGGAAGATATTGATGCAAAAACTGCGGAAATCAAAGAATTTTTGTCTGATTCCTTAAATGGTTACAGCGAGAGCGAAATCGCAGACAATGATTATCTCCTTTATCTTGTAGACTGCGCAAGCAAGGACAGCTCTGTACTTCCCGATGATTATAATATGGGACTCTATCAGTCAGTAACAGACCAGAGAGAGGCAGAGGACGCAGAAACCGGTCTTAAATGGGGACTTGCTGAAGATGATGAGAACTCCATAGCTGTTGCAGGTGGTTCTACTGATGGAACCCTGACGGGAACCTATTATTATACAGACCCTTCAATCAGCTATAAATCCGGCACAAGCGGATTTAATTATTCTTTCGAGCTTCCTGAAAGGGTAAATGACAATTATCAGGTGACGGTTGGATTTAAGAACCCATGGAGTTCCAGAAGTGTCGATATCGTTCTTGAAGGCAAGACCTTTGGTGACGGCATAAGCTTAGGACAGTCGGCAGTTGTTGAGAAGACCTATAACTTGGATGTAACGGACGGAGAATTAAATGTTTTCGTACACAATCCTGACAGAACGAGCCAGTATGCTGACCCGATTATAAGCTACATTTTAGTAAAGGCAGTGCCGGCTTATACGGTTGATGCGCTCAGGACACTTATTGCTGCGCAGGCTGAGAAGATGGAAGGTCATGAGTATTCAGAGGCTTCAATGGAGACTTATGATGAGGCAAAAACAGCAGCAGAGGATCTGATTTCAGAAAAATCCAATGACAGTGATGCTATCGAAACTGCCTATGAAAATCTTGAAACGGCATTTGACGGGCTTGTTGAGGTATTCAAGACAGAATACAGCTCCATTACAGGTGTAAACGGCGACAGACTTTATGATACGAACGGCATGAAGGTTCAGGCTCATGGCGGACAGATACAGCAGTTTACAATCAATGGCGAGACAAAGTATTATTGGTATGGTGAAGACAAGACCTATAGCACAGACCCCGTTACAGGCGTGCATCTTTATACATCAACAGATCTTTATAACTGGGATGATGAAGGTGTAGTGCTGAAGACTGTTCCTGTTGATGGTACGGAGGAGCTTGGAGTTGATTTATCGGTATTCGAGGACAATGAATATTTTAAGAACCTTTATTCAGAATATGAGGGACTTGAAGCTGATGATCCTGTATATGATTCCAAGCTTGAAGAGACCTATTGGAATCTGGCTGACGACCGCTGCATCATGGAGCGTCCGAAGGTTCTCTATAATGAAAAGACTGATAAGTATGTGATGTGGTGGCATTGCGACGGAAAGACACCTGTATACACAAGCTCAAATTATGCAAAAGCAAGGGCGGGTGTTGCGATAAGTGACAATCCGGCAGGACCTTTCAAGTACCTCGGTGCTTACAAGCTTGCCTACAGCGATAATGCAAACCATGGATATGATGCTGATGAGGATGAACTGGGCGCAGTACGTGATATGAACCTTTTCAGGGACGATGACGGAACGGCTTATATCAGTTATTCTTCTGACGGAAATTCAAATACTTATATTGCGAAGCTGAACGACAGCTATACAGGTCTTATCAAAGACCGCGAGGAAATGGTTCAGGGTGAGGATTTTGAGATCGCTTTTGAAGGTTCTTCGAGAGAAGCTTCTGCAATGTTTAAGTACAACGATAAGTATTACATGATAACTTCCGGTTGTACCGGCTGGGATGCAAATGCAGCTTCTTATGCCGTTGCTGACAGCCCGCTCGGTCCATGGACTACAATGGGTAATCCCTGCACAGACAGCGGAAGCAGCACGACTTATGACACACAGAGCACCTGCGTATTCCCGGTTGACGCGGAGGCAGGAAAGTTTGTCTATATGGGAGACCGCTGGTTCAATCCTGATAAGGGTTATGATCTCAGTGATTCAAGATATGTATGGCTGCCTGTTGAATTCTTAAGCGGCTCAAAAATTGCAATAAGACGCTACTCCGACTGGACACTGGAGACACTTAATGATAAAGGTTCCTTCGAGGTGACTTCTGAACTTCCGACGACGATATCTTCTGTTGATGCGCTTAAAGCCCAGCTTCCGTCAGAGGTTGAGATAAGCTCCGCAGACGGAAAGACGAAGACCTGTACTGTAGAATGGAGCGGCTTTGATGAAATTGGAGCTGTCGGAAGCTATGATATAACAGGTACACTCAGCAATGGCAGGGAAATTTCACATAGTGTAGAGCTTGTACCTGAGAAGATGATATATTTTTTTGATTGTGCGGCAGAGGCACTTAAATACAATACAGACTATCTTAAAAATGCAAGGAATTTCCTTGACGGCAGATTGAAGAATGTTTCTTCGGACGATGCTAAATATTCGGAAGAGACAAAAGCAGGATATACAGGAACAATAAAGGATGACTCAGGCTCTGATTATGATCTGGGAACAAAAGATTCCGGCAGTAGCATATGGGCTCATGGTTTCTGGGCAGGATCGGATAAATCAATTGATTATAAATTCGACCTTGAAGCAGGAGAATATACGGTTTACACAGGATATCAGGAATGGTGGAATACTTCACGTCCTTCGGAAATCACTGTAACCGCTGATGAAGCCGGCGAGCTTGCGGACAGCACATTTACACTTTCATCTTCTGATGATGCAAGAGTGGAGACAATTTCCTTTAAGCTTGACAAGGCGGACAGCGTAACCGTAAGCCTTGCAAAGACAGGAAGTGCCGACCCCGTAATGAGCTTTATCGCTCTTGTAGAGGACTCAATGGTTATCGAGCCGAAGAAGGACGATGAGAAGAAAGAGACCGTATCTGATGATGACGGTAAGAAAGAGACTGTATCCGGTGATGATGCTAAAGACGATAAAAAGGAGGATAAACAGGAAGAAACTCCCGATGAGTCTGTAAGCAGAGATGAGGTTGCAGAAGC